>JAFLSH010000190.1 GCA_022511055.1 Prevotella sp.
CGTATGTAAACACTTTGCGGAATGTAACATGGGCACATCCGCTTTAGGTAGAAAACGACAGAATTCGGGGCGTTGTCGGGAAAATAGTGGTTTTCATCCAATACTCCATGAGTATTGGAGAATACTCCGTGAGTTTTGCCCGAAAGTCATGGAGTATTTCCCAAAACTCACGGAGTAATTTTCAAAACTCACGGAGTTTTTTGGCAATATCCCCATGTTTTTTACATAAAACACCGCTTTCTTGCCGTCTTTTTCTCCGTTTCCCTAATAGACTTCTGGGCGCCGACCGCCGACCTTCGCCGCGGTTCAGCCGGATTTTCGCCGCCGTTCAGCCGAGCGGCAAATCCAGCTGAACGGCGAGCCTATCACTTGCTCGTTTTAATCCTTGTTTTAATGGAATTCTAACTTAACTTTAATTCAGTTGATTCGTTTTTGGAGAAGTTGCGTTTTAATCCTTGTTTTAATGGAATTCTAACTTAACTCAATGTGATGAAGATTACAGGAATCGGTATTGCAGTGTTTTAATCCTTGTTTTAATGGAATTCTAACTTAACACTTGTTTATTACTTATACCATTCCATTTTAATTCTTGTTTTAATCCTTGTTTTAATGGAATTCTAACTTAACAATATAAGAATTTGTCTATAATTAGGTGTTTGTTTGTTTTAATCCTTGTTTTAATGGAATTCTAACTTAACGCAAAAGCGTTATAATTATGAAGAACTCAATATTTGTTTTAATCCTTGTTTTAATGGAATTCTAACTTAACAAGTTTTTTCTAGAATATTAATAACTTAAACATAAAAAAGTTTTAATCCTTGTTTTAATGGAATTCTAACTTAACATTTTTTGAAAGCGCTTGTTGATTTTAAAAGTTTAATGTTTTAATCCTTGTTTTAATGGAATTCTAACTTAACCCTTTCTTTTTCTATGCGTTACGTCATTTTCGTAATTTCGTTCATACCTTAAACAATGTTGCTAACTCTCTGAAATAGTGGCAAATGTTCAGCCTGCATTTCGAGTTTCGCTCTCTTGCGAAATTTACACCTGTAATCACGATGTTTTTACGGTGCAAAATTAGCCATTTTTCGCAAATCATGCAAATAATTATGCGGAATATTTCATTTTCGAGAATTATTCGTTTCTTGTATATGCGCCAAAAACAGCTAACCAACAGAAAATGAGCATAATGGCGGTTTCTTGAATTTTCGCAAATGATTTTGCACTTTTTGGTAGCAATAAGTCAAAGAACTGGAAAGCGCATGGAATTATTTGCAATCCGTTTGCAAAGATACTGAAGTTTTTCGTAAAATATGCAATCTACTGCACATTTTTTTGTATCTTTGCAACCACTAATAACTAAAAATGTGAAAACTATGTTGAAGAGACTGGCCTTTTTCGGACTGATAGGCATGAGCCTGACTGCCCAGTCGCAGGTGCGAATGAATCAAGTCGGGTATACGCCCCAGCAAGAGAAGATAGCCGTGGTGGAAGGAGTGGTGAAAGCCTCGCAAGTGAAAATCGTAGATGCCCAGACGGGGCGGTCGGTCGCCAAGCCGCGCGTGCTGCGTGTCGCCACGTCGCCTTTCTCGGGCAAGCGGCGCACCGTTGTCGACTTCAGCGGGCTGACCGCTGAGGGCAGCTATGCCGTGGTGGCGGGCAGTCACCGCCAGCCGTTCACAGTTCGCGGCCATGCCCTGCGCGATGTGTCGAAGGGAGCCGTGAAGTCGTTCTTCCTCATGCGCAGCGGCATGCCTATCGCGGCAGAGTATGCCGGCCAGTGGGCCCGCCCGCTGGGCCACGCCGATACGCAGGTGGTTGTCCACCCCTCGGCAGCTTCTCCCGGCCGCCCCGCCGGTACGATTATCAGCTCGCCTGGCGGCTGGTATGATGCGGGCGACTATAACAAGTATGTGGTCAACTCCTCTTACAGCATCGGGCTGATGCTCTGTGCCTACCAGCAGGTGCGCGGCTATTTCGGGCGGCTGAATGTCGGCATTCCCGAGAGTGGCAACCAGACGGCCGACCTGCTCGATGAGCTGATGTACAACCTGCAATGGCTGCTGACCATGCAAGACCCGTGGGATGGGGGTGTCTACCACAAGCTGACCACGCCCAACTTTGAAGGCTTCGTCATGCCGGCCGACTGCCATCAGCAGCGCTATGTCGTGGCCAAAAGCACTGCTGCCGCGCTCGACTTCGCGGCTGTCATGGCGCAGGCTGCCCGCGTGTTCCGTGCCAATGCTGACTATCCCCGCTTCTCGGCCGAGGCGGCCCGGGCTGCGCTCGCTGCCTACCACTGGGCCGAGCAGCATCCCGACACGTACTATCGGCAGGGCGAGATGAACAGGCAGTTCCAGCCCGCCGTCAGCACTGGCGAGTATGGTGACCGCTCGGTCAGCGATGAGTGGTACTGGGCGGCCACGGAGCTTTTCCTGTTGACAGGCGACAATAAGTTCCAGCAAGATGCAGCCAAGCATCAGCCGACCCGCTTCACGGCCTCGTCATGGGGCGGGGTTGCCGCCCTGGGCACTTATGAGTGGCTGACACAGTGCGGCGAGGCGGAGATAGCCCAGGCTGTCCGCCCGCAGCTGATGGCCTACTGCGACAGTCTGCTGGCGGCCATTCCCGCCTCCTCGTTCCAGACTGCTTCCGGCAACCGTGCCGGCGACTTCGCGTGGGGCTGCCTGGGTGGCTCTTTCTGTTCCACGGGCGTATCACTGCTTTTTGCCCACCAGCTGACGGGCAATGCCCGCTATCTGGCTGCCGCCCGCCATCATGCAGACTACGTTCTCGGGCGCAACGCCACGGGCTACTGCTATGTAACGGGATTTGGCACTCACAGCCCGATGTATCCGCACCATCGCATCTCGGCAGCCGATGGCATTGAGCCGCCGTTCCCCGGGCTGCTGGTTGGCGGCCCCAACCCCGGGCAGCAGGATAACGGCGGCGGCAACCTGGCCTATCCGTCAAGGATTCCTGATGAGTCGTATATAGACCACGTCGACTCCTACGCATCCAACGAGATTGCCATCAACTGGAATGCCGAGCTGGTGGCGCTGATAGGCTGGCTTGATGCCTTAGAGTGAAATGGGGTGGGGGAGATGCTGCGCGCAGATTAGTCCTCTTCGTCGTCGGTGTGCAGTATCAGGCTGGTAGCCCCGAGCGTGAAGAGTGTGCCGGCGCTGATAACGCGCCGCTCGCGTGGCCGCAGCTCCACGTTGTCGACAAAAGTGCCCGTGTTTGAGTTGTTGTCGGCCAGCGTGTAGACCAGCTCGCCGCGGCGGTTGCGGCTGACGGTAAGTGTGCAGTGATTCAGGTCGACACTGGGGTCGACCGTCTCGAAAGGTGTGTTGACGGGGTTGCCCTTCTGGTAGCGGCCAATGACATTGTCGCCCATGTGCAGCGGCAAGACCTGCCGGTAGTGGAACACGTTCTCGATAACCACCAGCGAGCCAACGCTTTCCGGCTCTTCCTCGCTGAGCTGCGATAGTTGCTCGCGGGTCGTCATCTGGTTTTCGTCGCGCTGGGTGGCCTTCAGCTTCGAGACACCCATGCGGATGGCAAACTGGTGGCTGCACTCCGCACACTGAAACACCAACGACTGGCCGTCAGTGTATTTCGTCTCATCGAAAATGATGTAATGGTCACATTTGGGGCAGCGGACACGCTTCATAGGGATAGGGGGCTATTTCTTCAGGTTGAGAACCCACGCATCGGCCAACGACTGGTGGCGGTGAATAGTTCGCAGGGCTTGGTATGCCTCGTTGGCAGTGTCGTATGAGCCGCACACGACACGGGTAATCTGGTTGTTCACATACACGCGCGCATCGCTGATGCCGTCTTTTTGCAGGCGGGCCACGAACTCGTCGGCGTTCCGGCGCGTCACCTGACTGGCCAGTACAATGCAGAAGGCCGGCTCGGCAGCCACCTGCCGGGTGCTGTCGGCGCGTGTCTGCTGGATAGCCTGACTAACGGTGCTGCTGTCAATGCGTGTGGTGGCGGCCGGCTTGTGCTTGGGCTGAACAGGCAGAAGCGCCGCCTCTGACTGCTGGCCTACCGCCGTGTTCAGGTCGCTGTTGCTCACGCTGGGCATCCAGAGGAAGAACAGGAGTATGGCGGCGGCCACGGCCACGGCATTGCGCACCCAGGCAGTGGGAATGACAATGTGGCCCGACACCGGCTGCCGGTCGTCGGCAGTGTCTTGGGCTGCCGGCTTCGTTGCGGAAGCGGCTGTCATGCGCTTTGGCATGCTGAACGTGTTCAGGCCATAGAGAGAGGGCGTTAGCAGCCCGGCCTCGCAAGGCTCGAACAGCAGCTTGCCTTCATCGTTGACACTGAGAACGCCCAGGTCGTTCAGCTCGTAGCGCCCCTCGTTGCTGAGGTGCTGCCTAAGCTCGGCCACCTCGCCCTCTATGCGGCGCACGGCCTCGGGGTAGCTGATGTCGTATGCCTCAACGTAGCTCTGGGCTAACAGCGAGTCGTTCATCCGCAGCTGTGGATTGAAGCCCAACGTGCGCTGCGGTGGCAGAAAGAGTGCCTCGGTGTCATCGTAGCGGGCTTCCACATGGTGTGCCATGAAGCCGCCCAACTCTGGCACAATGACGCAGTCGTTGGTCAACAGAAGGATTTCAATATGTCTTTCCAGTTCAATCACGAGTGCAAAATTACTGCTTTTTTTTGACATTTACAAATAAAAGCAACCGAAAATTACGGGGAACTAAAAAATTCTTTGTAACTTTGCAGCCAAATATTGCACAAGATATGGAATACAAGGAGACTGAAATCAAGGGCGTGTTTGTGATAGAGCCCAAGGTGTTCAACGATGCGCGGGGCTACTTCATGGAAGCCTGGAAGCGCGAGGAGTTTGAGGCGCATGTCGGCAAGGTTGACTTCGTGCAAGACAACGAGTCGAAGTCGTCATACGGCGTACTCCGCGGGCTGCACTTCCAGAAAGGCGCGTGTTCGCAGGCCAAGCTGGTGCGTGTCATCAAGGGGCGCGTGATAGATGTGGCCGTCGACCTGCGGAAGAGTTCGCCCACCTTCGGCCGGCACGTCATGGTAGAGCTGAGCGATGAGAACAAGCGCCAGTTCTTCATTCCCCGCGGCTTTGCCCACGGTTTCCTGGTGCTGAGCGAAGAGGCTATCTTTACTTATAAGGTGGATAATGTCTATGCGCCCCACGCAGATGGCGGCATCAGGTGGAACGACCCGCAGCTGGGCATCGACTGGCCGATAGACCCGCAGGAAGTGCAGACCAGCGAGAAAGACCTGAACCTGCCCCTGCTGAAAGATGCAGAGACATTTGAGTAGGTCGCACGAGTTTCTGAATAGTCTTTGTTGGTTTTCCGCATAAGCCCTATTATCACCAGAATAATAGGGCTATTTTTCCAGCCATGCGTCAATCAGGCGGCGGGCAATGGATAGCTTTTCGGGTATCTGC
>JAFLSH010000191.1 GCA_022511055.1 Prevotella sp.
TATGACAGCAATTTTGGGTCAACTACTATGTTATTGCCATTGCTTTTGTTTGTTTAGTAGCCGAATGATTCGCCGACGAGAATGACTTTGTGCTTGCCACGGGGAGAGTTACGCAGAAAGTGAATGTAGTTGCAGATGCTTTCTGGCGAATTACAGTTGTGGCAGATGCCATCTGTCTGGCAGGGTGTTTTGATGTCGAAGCGGGCGGCGTTTATGGGGGATGCAGTGGAGCGCGCCCGGGCTATAGCGGCCTCTACCGTTTGAGCCACTTTATTCATGCCGATGACAAAGATGACCGTCTTTGGCCCCCAAGTGATGGCTGCAACGCGGTTGCCGTTACCATCGATGTTTACGATGACCCCATCTTCGCTGATGGCGTTTGCGCTTGACAGGTAGACATCAGCCGTAAAGGCGCGCTCATAGATTTTTACCACTTCTTCACGGTCTGTTACCAAATCGCGGTCGAGTACTTCCAGTGTTCCTCTATTGCGAAGAGCCTGCGGAATGCCCATATCGCGTATAGTCATGGAGCCGCCCCATGTAACCGTGCTGCCATCTTCAATAAGCTGCGAGACTTTTTCAACGGCCTCTGTTGCAGTTGCACAATAGTAGGCTTCCATGTTACGGCGCTTCAAGTTCTGAATCATCCGTTCCGCTAACCGTTTGTTTCTTAGTTCTGTGGGTGTCATATTCCGATTGTTTTTGGGTTTTACTTGTGGCAAAGGTAATTAAAAACATTGGAAACTCCAAAGAAGTTCCCAATGTTTTTTTGAGTTGTGCCGCTAAATTAGTTCCCAGTCTTAGATTTGCTCCAGAGCCTGTGCCAAGTCTTCGATGATGTCATCGATATGCTCCGTTCCGATGGAGAGACGGATGGTAGATGGCGTAATGTGTTGCTCTTCAAGTTCTTGCGGAGTCATCTGTGAGTGGGTTGTTGTGTAGGGATGGATGACCAGACTCTTCACATCAGCCACGTTGGCCAGCAGCGAGAATATCTGCAGGGCATCAATGAACTTCCATGCCTCTTCCTGCCCGCCTTTGATTTCGACAGTGAAGATGCTGCCGCCGCCGTTGGGGAAGTATTTCTGATAGAGAGCATGGTCTGGATGGTCAGGCAGACTGGGGTGGTTTACCTTCGCCACCTTTGGATGGCTCTTCAGGAAGTTCACCACTTTCAGCGCATTCTCGACATGGCGCTCCACGCGCAGGCTCAGTGTCTCAACGCCTTGCAGCAGTATGAAGGCGTTGAAGGGCGAGATGGCGGCACCCGTATCGCGCAGGATGACGGCACGGATGCGCGTGACGAAGGCGGCTGCCCCGGCTACATCAGCAAACACGGCGCCATGATACGAAGGGTCTGGCTTGGCCAGCGTGGGGAACTTATCGGCATTGGCTTTCCAGTCGAACTTACCGCCATCTACGATGACACCGCCGAGACTTGTGCCATGGCCGCCAAGGAATTTTGTGGCCGAGTGTACAACGATGTCTGCCCCATGCTCAATCGGGCGAATCAGGTAAGGCGTGCCGAAGGTGTTGTCTATAATCAGCGGGATGTTGTGCTTGTGAGCCACCGCTGCCACGCCTTCGATGTTGGTAACATCACTGTTCGGGTTGCCGAAAGTCTCTACGAACACCACCTTTGTGTTAGGCTGAATGGCAGCTTCCAGTGCCTCAAGGTCGTTTACCTTCACAATGGTGTTGCTGATGCCCTGCGTGGCCAGTGTGTGCGTAATCAGGTTGAAAGAGCCGCCATAGAGGTTGTCGGCTGCCACAATGTGGTCGCCAGCCTGCACGATGTTTTGCAGGGCATAGGTGACGGCAGCCGCACCAGAGGCCACTGCCAGACCGGCCACGCCGCCTTCGAGGGCAGCCACGCGGTCTTCGAACACGCCCTGCGTGGAGTTGGTCAGGCGGCCATAGATGTTGCCCAGGTCGCGCAGCGCGAAGCGGTCGGCAGCATGCTGCGAATTGCGAAACACGTATGAAGTGGTCTGATAGATGGGCACCGCGCGGGCATCGGTTGCGGGGTCTGCCTGTTCCTGACCTACATGGAGTTGCAAAGTCTCAAAACGATAATTCTTACTCATAGCTTTTTTCCTTTCTTTTTAATGATATTTGTTATTACTAATTCGATTTTTCTGGGTGCAAAGGTATATATTTTGGAAATATCCACCAAATTGTTTCCGTAATTCAGAAGAAATACCTAACTTTGCAGCCTCTTAAGAAAAGAAAATCTGTTTTAGCCCGTAAAAAGGCTGTTTTGGAGAAATATATTCTATAAGTCATGACAGAGACATTGGATAATATTGATTTGCAGATACTTAGAACGCTGCAAAAGAACGCCAAGCTGACCACCAAGGAGCTGGCAGATGCGGTCAACCTGACCGCAACCCCCGTTTTCGAGCGGCAGAAGCGGCTGGAACGTAAGGGGTATATCAAGAAATACGTGGCGGTGCTTGACCCGGAAAAGCTGAATCAAGGGCTGTTGGTGTTCTGCAAGGTCAAGCTGAAGCAGATAAACCACGAGATAGCCAACAGCTTCACGCGGCGCATCATGCGGATGCCCGAGGTCATTGAGTGTTACAACACCTCAGGCCAGTACGACTATCTGCTGAAAGTGCGCGCCGCCGACATGAAGCAATATCAGGAGTTTGTGCTGAACAAACTGGGCGAGATAGACAGCCTGGCCTCGCTGGAAAGTGCATTTGTCATGAGCGAGGTGAAGCAGGGATATGCCATAAACGTATGAATACCAGGAAAGAAACACGATTTGACGACATGAGACGAAACCATCTTTTTGCATTGCTGCTCTTTTTCGCCGTGCTGACCGCCTCGGCACAGCAGCTGCCCACAGACGGCCCGCTAACCATTCGCCCGGCGCTGCAAGAGCTGGGCACCCGCTTGCTGAAGGGAAAGACGGGCGCCATTGTAGCCATCAACCCGGCCAACGGCGAGATACTCTGCATGGCCACGAACACGCCCAACGGCTTTGACGTGCGCCAGGCCATCGGCAAGCCGCAGGCTCCCGGCTCAACCTTCAAGACCGCCCAGGCGCTGACGCTGCTCTCCGAGGGAGTCGTAACGCCTGAGACCACGGTCGAGTGTGTCAACGGAGTTACCGACGGCAATATCAAGGTGGGATGCCACAAGCACCGCTCGCCCCTGATGCTGAGGGATGCCCTGGCCTATTCCTGCAACACCTGGTTCCTGATGACCTTTGCCTCGATGATTAACGACGACTTCATGTACGACAGCCGCAACGAGGCCATCACCACTTGGCGGAGCTACATGCAGTCGATGGGGCTTGGCGGGCCGATGCACATCGACATAGCCGGCGAGCAGGGCGGTCTTTTGGCTGGTGCCGACTACCTGAACCGCCGCTACAAAGACGGGTGGGACGGAAAGACCATCTGGTGGGCCGGCATGGGGCAGGGCGATGTAACCTGCACCCCGCTGCAACTCTGCAACTTGGCGGCGAGCATTGCCAACCGCGGGTGGTTTTACGTGCCGCATATCCACAAGAACACGCAGAATCAGCGGTATCTCACCCGCCGGCAGACCAAAGTCGCGGCAGATGCCTACCCGATAGTGGTCGAGGGCATGCGGCAGGCCGTTGAGAAGGGAACGGCCACCGCCATCAAGACCACATACCCCATCTGCGGCAAGACGGGCACCATAGAGAATCCGGGTGCCGACCATTCTGCCTTCATCGGCTTTGCCCCCATGAACGAGCCTAAGATAGCCATTGCCGTCTACGTGGAGCATGCCGGCTTTGGCGCTGACGTGGCAGCCCCGATGGCGGGTCTGCTCATCGAGATGTATCTGAAGGGGCAGCTGACCGCCCAGTCTGAGGCCAGGGCCAGGCGGCTTGAGGCGAAAACGTTCTGAGACGGCCTGCCCGCCACCAGCCGCGAAAGCACCGCACCCAAAAGGAATGAGTTGTAGCAATTAAGGATTGACACTGTGACGAAAAGGCTCTTGCACTATCTGTTGGCGCTCTGCTGCCTCTGTTGCCTGACGGGGCAGGCGCATGGCCAGACCCGCATCACCGTACTCTCTGACATTCACGTGATGGCTTCTGGGCTGGTCGAACAGGATGGCGCGGCGTGGCAGGCCGTGCTGCGTTCTGACAGGAAGCTGCTGGACTACAGCCAGGCGGCCTTCGACCTGCTGATAGCCCAGACGTTAGACGAGCATCCCGACATGGTGCTGATAACGGGCGACCTGACCAAAGACGGCGAACTGCTGAGCCATCAGCATGTGGTCAGCCAGCTGGACAGGCTGCGCGATGCGGGCATCAAGTGCTTTGTCATTCCCGGCAACCACGACCTGGGCACCGTGAACGCGCAAGTGTTCCGGGGCGACCAGACCGCCCCTGCCATGACGGCCGACAGCGCCCAGTTTGCTGCGCTCTATCGCAATTATGGCTACGGTGCCGGCAGCCGGCGTTGCGGAAACACCCTGACCTATAGCTGCGAGCCGGCCGACGGGCTGACACTGATAGGCATTGACTCTGGCCCTGACGGGCTGCTCGCGGCGGCGACCCTCGACTGGGTCTGCCGGCAGGCAGAGCAGGCCCGCACTGACGGCCGGCGGGTGCTGGTCATGATGCACCACGCCCTGATGCCCCACTTCGCGGGCGAAGACCGGCTGGTGCCCGGCTCTGTGGTGCAGCACTGTGAGACCGTGCGCAACCGCCTGGCCGATGCAGGCGTGCAGGTGGTGCTGACGGGCCATATCCACATCTCTGACATAGCCAAGGATTTCAGCGCCGACCTTTCGCGCCCCATTTACGATGTGTCTACGGGCTCTCCCATATCCTATCCCTGCGACTATCGGCGGCTGACGCTGAGTGCCGACCGCACCTTGCTCGCCATCACTACCGGCCGCATCACTTCGCTGCCCCGTGTCGGCAACTTTGGCGGTGTGGCCAAGCAGCGGCTGCGCCGTTTCCTGTCGGCCTATGCCCGGCGGCAGCTGAAGAGCCGACCGCTTTCTACGGCTGCCACCAGTGTGTTTCTGGCGCATGCCGAAGGCAACGAGAACAAGTCGGAAGAGGCACAGGGGCTCTTGGGTACGTTCAATCTTGGAAAGTTTTTCTTGGGCAGCACTCTCAAATCTAAGCTGGCCGCCCGCGGCGTGACGTGGAGCGAACTGGCAGCGGCAGTCAAGAGCATGCTGACCGACACGACCTCGCTCGGCATTGACGGCCGCGAGAATCGCACCGACGACCTGAAGCTGACCATCACTCTGACAGATTAGCCTCGCGCGCGCGTATATATAGTAGCTATACAAGCTAACCGCCCCACACCCTCAACACCCCCGACACCCGTCCGCAGGGTCTTGCTGTGGCG
>JAFLSH010000192.1 GCA_022511055.1 Prevotella sp.
ACCGTGTAGTCGTGGGTGATGGAAATCTTCTCAGGCAGAATCTGGTGGACACGGTAGCGGCGCAAGTCAAACCAGCGCTGCCCCTGCAAGACGAACTCCTTGCGGCGCTCGCTTCGGATGATGGAAATCAGCTCGTTGCCGCTGGCGCTCACGATAGTTTCCGCAGCATCCTTGTTGTATCGGTTGACACGCAGCGCGTTCAGTGCCTCGCATGCCTCGGCGGCGTTGCCGCGGCAGGCTTCTGCCTCGGCTAAATTCAGGTAAGCCTCGGCAGAGCGCAGCCAGAACACCGAGGATACTTCAGGGCGATAGCCTTGCAGACCGTAGGAGAAAGCCTGGTAATAGTAGTCAGGCTCCGTAGGCTGCTTCTCGGGGTTGAACCTCTGCGTTTTCTCACGCATGGTCAGGCCGGTGAAGTACTCAAAGTTCCAGAACCACTGCGAGCGCCGAAGGTCGTTGTTCGTATAGATGTCATACTGGTTGCGGCTCACGCGCAGACCTTTGTAGCCGTAGAACAGCATGACCGGCAGGTCGTCGCCACCCGTGGTGAAGATGTTCTCCGGGTTGTTGGCCAGCATGAAGCGGTCTGTGTAGCTGCTCAGGTCAGCCAGCTGCGGGTGGTTTTCAATGGCCTTGCGGGCGTAGTCGGCCGCATTGGCCCAGTCTTGCATGTAGAGATAGACACGGCTCAGCAGCAAATAGACTGCGGTGATGTCGGCCCTGTAGACAGACTTCTTCGGGGTCTTCACCAGCGCAAACTCTTTTTCCGCCGCCTTCAGGTCGCTGACAATCTGCTCGTAGACCTCAGCCACCGTGTTGCGGCCGTACTTAATGTCAATCACCTCAGCCTCAGTCTTGATGGGTACGCCCAGGTCGGTCGAGGCCGTGGCGGGATTATAGGGCTGTCCGTAGAGGTTGACGAGGAAGAACATGTAATAAGCACGCAGGAAATAGGCTTCAGCAGTCACCTTAGCCTTGCCTTCGCGCTTGCCATCGGTGTCCTGAATGACATTCGGGGCACAAAAAAGAACATTGTTGGCAATGTTGATGCACTTGTACATCTTCTTCCAGCAGCCGTTCTCAGTGGCAAATCCCGTGTAGGTGTCCTTAGTACCCACGCGCTGCTGCCATGTGTAGTAGCCGTATTCGGCCTCATGATTGTCAAAATCCTGTGTGCTTGAGCCCGGTGCGGCGAAGTTGTTCTCCTCAACCTCATCGGCAATCAGGTGAACGAACTGGGCGTAGTTGGGTGCATAGTAGAAGCCGTCGGAATAGTTAGGCTTGATATAGCAGTCGCCAATCAGCAGCTCATTGAGGTCGACCCAGGAGCGCACGTAGTCCGTGTCTTGCGAATACTCCTCAAGGAAGTCGCAGGAGGTGGTCAGCATGGCAGCCGAGGCGCACAGCGTTAGGCACTTGAGGATATTAGACTTGATATGTTTCATTGTATTCATCGGTGTTTTTTCACATTATCCACATTAACTACTTAAAAATTAACCGTCACGCCCAGTGTGTAGCTCGGCGTGTCACTCAGCTGCACATCAGAGAAACCGCCCTGCGTGGGTGTCTGGCCGCGCAGGCGCTTGTCGCACCACGTCTTCAGGTTGTAGCCGCTGGCGGTGATGGCCAGTCGCTCCAGCCCCAGCTTCTGCAGCTGATGGGGTTTCAGCTCGTAGGTCAGCGTGATGGTCGAGAGCTTCACGTAGTCGCCGCTCACCACGCGCACGTCACTATGGTCGTACATGTTCCATGAGTTTGTGGCCAGCGTGGGGTTACCCTCCCAGTTGGTCATGCCTGGGTCGGCCCAGTGGTCGCTGTAGTACTGAGAGGCATCGCTGCCGCTGCCCAACACGGCGGGAATGTTCGTGAAGGCTTCGTCGCCGGGCTTCATCCATCGGTCTACGATGTCGCGGTTGACATTCTGTTCCGAGGAGTAGCCATCGCCATTGAGACCGTCGAAGAGACGGAACAGGCGGGTGCTGGCTCCGAAGTTGTAGAGCAGGGTGAAGCCCAGTCGCCACTGCTTATAAGTGAACGTGTTGTTGACACTGCCCGTGAAGTCAGGCTCGCGCTTGCCGCTGGGCGTGAGTACTTGTGTGAAGATGTAGTAGTTGCCGCGGTCTTTCAGCTCGCTCCAGCGGTCTTCCCAGTCGTCGAACACAGGGCCGCCGTCTGTCGGGCTCAGACCTACGAACTTGTAGCTGTAGAACGTGCCGACTGGCTTGCCTTCGATAACGGCCGTACCGCTCAGGAAGTTGTCTTTCTCGTATTCCCGGGCGCCGGGCACGGTGTTCACAGAGTTGTAAATCTTCGAGAGGTTACCCGAGAAAATCCAGTAGAAATCCTTCTGCTTGACAGGTATGGCCGTCAGCGTGAAGTTATAGCCTTTGTTGGTGATAGTGCCTGAGTTAATCACGTAGGAGTCGAAGCCGTTGACATCGGAGATGACTTTGCTCAGGAAGGCATCGTTGGTCTTCTTGTAGTAGAACTCTGCCTCCACTTGTATGCGGTTGTCAAGCACTGAGGCTTCCATGCCGATGTTGGCCGAGCGCGTCTTCTCCCAGCGCAGGTCAGGGTTGGCGAAGTAGGCTGCCGTGGAGACCATTTCGCCGTAAAAGGCATCCATGCTTCCCTTCCTGATAATCAGGTCGGGAGTCTGATTGTCCAGAATGTTGCCCTGCTCGCCGTAAGAGGCTTTCAGGCGCCAGTCGTTCAGCCAGGGCTTGCGGCCACCCTCCGTGTAAACGTTCAAGCCGAAGATTTCCATGAGGTTGGCATTGCCCGAGACTGACCAGATGGGCAGTATCTTCTCGTTGGCACGGCTGCCGAACTTGTTCGACCCGTCGTAGCGGCCGTTGGCGTTGAGCGTAAAGAACTGCTTGAAGCTATACGACAGGGTGGCGTAGGCCGAGAGGATGTTGCTCAAGTTGTCGGTGATGGAAGGCACATGGTCGCGCACCCACGCCCAGTAGTTTGTGAAGTTCGAGGGTATGCTGGTGGCGAAGCTGCGCCCGCGGTCGGCAAAGTAGCCGCGCTGCGTGAAGTTGCTACCCGTGTAGTGGCTGCTGCTGGCCTCGAGACCTGCTGCCACATTAATATTGTGGCTGAGACCGCCGAAGTACTTGTTGTAGTTTCCCTGCAAACGGGCTGTCCAGCCTACGGTCTTGTTGGTCTGCACTCCCAGCTCGCCGCCGTAGGGGAGTTCGGAGTCGTAGGGCGCATCGTCGTTGAATTCCGCCTTTCTGAACTTGGCCACGTGGAAGCTCTCCTCGCCCCACCAGTTCTCAATGGTCGCATTGGAGATGTTGGCGGAGAAGACACCGTAGAAGAAGAGGTTGTCGTTGGTCTGCCAGCGCAGGTTGGCGGTGGCAGTCACGGCATCGGTCTGCTGGTTGACACTGCTGTTGTCCAGCTCGTTCAGGATGTTATAGTACAGATAGCCCGAATTGGAGTAGTTGGAGTTTTTCAGATACTTATAATATGAGCCGTCTTCGTTGTAGGCCGGTATGGCGCGGCTGGTGTTGTAGGCGTAGTTGATGGGGTTGGCCTCTGACTGCGCGTACTGGCGCGTGTTCTGGTAGCCGTTGATATTGATTTCGAGCTTGAACTTGCGCGAGAGGTCTATGTCCATCTTGGCCATGGCCGTGTAGCGGCGGTTAGTGGTGTTCTTGATGACATCGTCCTGGTCGGTGTAGCCTATCGAGGTGTAGTAGCGCACCTTCTCTGAGCCGCCGGAGACGTTGACCGAGTGGTCGTGCGAGAAGGAGTTGTGGCACAAAAGGTCGAACCAGTCCGTGTTAACCGTCTGCATACGAGCTACTTCTGCATCGAACTGCGCCTGTGTGTACTCGCCCGAGTAGAGCTTGCTCAGCGCATCTTCATAACCGACCTTGGGCATGCCCGAGGGATAGATATAGTGCTGCTCAGCCAGAAACTGCGAGAACTGAATGCGCTCGGCGGAGTTCATCAGGTTGATTTTCTCGTCAGTATAGTAAGGGCGCTTGCGGAAGGTGTACTGCCCCGAGTAGCTGATGATGGGCTTGCCCTCGCGGCCGCTCTTGGTGGTCACCACAATGACACCGTTGGCGGCGCGCGTACCATAGAGCGCGGTAGCGGCAGCATCCTTCAGCACGTCAATACGCTTGATGTCCTGGGGGTTGATGCCCGCAATGGCATTACCGATACGGTTTACGTAGTCAGGGTCGTTCAGCACATCGGAAGTCAGGTTGACAGGGTCGGTCAAAATAATGCCGTCGACCACCCAGAGCGGCTCACGGTTGCCGATGAGCGTCGACGTACCGCGGATGCGGATGCGGTTGGTGGCGTTGATTTCGCCCGATGGCACCATCGACACCAGGTCGGGAATCTTGCCCTCGAGCATCTTCGACAGGTCGGCCACACCGGCAATCTGGATTTCCTCCATGTCCTTCGACACCACCGACGACGTCAGGTGGCGGCGGTCGAGCTGCTGATAGCCCGTGACCACCACGTCGCGCAGCTGCTGGGCATCGTCTTGCATCTTGATGACAGGCTTGTCGGTCCACTTGCCCTGCCATCGTGCGGGCTTCATGCCCAGATAGGTCACGTCAAGCACGATGCGCTCATGCTGCACTTTCATGCTGAACTTGCCGTCGGTGTCGGTCACCGCGCTCGTCTTGTTCTCGCGGTCGCGCACCACGGCACCAATGACGGCCTCGCCTTTCGAGTCGATGACCGTACCCGCCAGCAGCTTGGTCTCCTGTGCCGCAGCAGGGCTGAAGCACAGCAGGGCTAGCAGCAGGGGCAGGCCGTAGCTCAAAAGTCGTCTCACTCTCTTTGTAGCTAACATAATCTTTATTGTATTTTGTATTTTTCTATTGTGTGTTTTCTAAAAACGGGTGCAAAATTAATAATTTTTCAGCAAAAAAGCAGCAACGGCAAAGAAAAATTTCAAGGCAAGTCGAAAAAAATTGCCTTCCGCCTGCTGAGTGTGTACGCTCTGTCTACCGTGATTGTCGTCTTTCGTCTGCCGCCTGGTGATTTGTTCCAAGAGTCTCCGAAAACAGAAAATGGCATTGCCATCTTGTTTTTCCTTGCCGCATTTTTTTGAAAAAATGCCCAACTATACATAAATCCGCATAACCAACTGAAACATAGAAAATTGCGGAATGTATAGTGAGATGGCTGATACCCCCGACTATACATGGTTTTTGCCAGTTTCATGTTATTTTGTACACTTTAGGATTCCAGTCATGGAGCGAGAATTACCACCCCCAGTGTTAGGCATGGGGGTAGGTACGGTAGGTATAGTAGGTTTGGTAGGTGTAGTA
>JAFLSH010000193.1 GCA_022511055.1 Prevotella sp.
CGCCGCGATATTGGCTTTTACCGAATAAGGAGCTTGCCCGGAATAGCCCGGTTGCAAGCTCCAATTTGTTGCAAATACTTTATTATTTGTACTTTTTTGACAGCATTTGATGGGAATTTGAAGAATTCTGAGTATCTTTGCATCAGAAAACCTAATCCATTTTGAATATGAAAAAACATTTGACATTGACAGCTGCCCTCTTGGCAACGGCCATGCTGGGTGTGAACGCTCAAAAGCCCATGTCTGCCCCCGCAGGCGGAAAGGCTATTAGTGATGAACTTATTGGTATCTTCTTCGAAGACATCAGCTCCAGTGCTGATGGCGGACTTTACGCCGAGCTGGTGCAGAATGGCTCCTTCGAATATAATCCTACCGAGAAAGACGGCTGGGGGCCCGGCACGGCGTGGCGCATGATACGCCCGGGGCACTCATTAGGCTATCTGGAGCCCCGCATGGACAACCCCATACACCCGAACAATCCGACCTATATGCGGATTCACACCGAGCGTGTCAAGGAATACTACGACTACAACGGCTGGAAAGGCTTCGGCTTGCAGAATGACGGCTTTGACGGTTTTTCGGTGAAGGCCGGTGCCAAGTATGACTTCTCGGTGTTCATGCGCAATGTCGACAAGAGTGCGAAAGAGGTGCGCGTGGTGCTGGTGGAGCAGCCACAGGGGCGGGGCGGTTTCGGCCGCGCGCCGAAGCTGCTGGCTGAGGCCATGCTTAATGTGAACAGCAACGGCTGGCAGAAGTACGAAACCGTGCTTACGCCTACGGAGACCAGTCAGCGCGCCGTGTTGCAGGTGCTTGTGCTGACCCCGGGCGTGCTTGACATCGACATGGTGTCGCTGATGCCCCAGGACACCTACAAGGGCCACGGTCTGCGCAAGGATTTGGCGCAGGTACTGGCCGACTTGCAGCCCAAGTTCATGCGTTTCCCCGGCGGCTGCGTGGTACACGGTGGCGGTGATGGCTTCTGGAACACCTATCGCTGGAAGACCACCATCGGCCCGAAGGAGCAGCGCAAGCAGATGAAGAACACGTGGGGCTACCACCAGTCAATGGGACTGGGCTACTATGAGTATTTCCAGTTCTGCGAAGACCTTGGCATGGAGCCGCTGCCTATTCTGCCTTGCGGCGTGAACTGCCAGGGCACAAACGGCGGCTGGGGCATGAAAGACCAGGCGCAAGACGTAGTACCCATGTCTGAGATGAATGAGTGGGTCGATGAAATCCTCGACCTGATTGAGTGGGCCAACGGCGACCCCGCTACCTCAAAGTGGGCAAAGATGCGCGCCGATGCCGGCCACCCCGCGCCCTTCAACCTGAAGTACGTTGGCATTGGCAATGAGGAGCGCATCTCGCCAGAGTTCGTTGAGCGCTTCAAGTATATCTACGAGCGGGTGACCAAGGCACACCCCGAAATCATTATCGTTGGCACGGCCGGCCCCGGCTCCCATCCGGGCAACTCTGACTTTGAGAACGGCTGGAAGCTGGCCGACGAGTTAGGCATGCCAATCATGGATGAGCATTACTACGAGCCGCGCGACTATTTCCTGAAGAGCCGGCAGTATGACAGCTACCCGCGCGACCGCAAGACCAAGGTCTACCTGGGCGAGTACGCCGCCAAGGACAAGAAGTTCATCGATGCGCTTGCCGAAGGGCTCTATCTGCTGCACGTTGAGCGCAATGCCGATGTGGTTTGCATGACGAGCTACGCACCGCTCTTCGCCCGCAAGAACGCCACGAACTGGAATCCTGACCTCATCTACTTCGACAACGAGCGGCCTTTCCTGACCTGCAGCTACTATGTGCAGCAGATGTTCGGCCAGTCGAGCGGCCAGTATTACTACGGCAACTGTGTCACCTTCACCGATGGCACTGAGCTGCAGGGCCAGTCGGTCATTCTCAACGTGAAGACCCGCCAGCTCTTCGTGAAGCTCTGCAACGCCAGCGGCGAGGCCAAGACAGCCAACATAGACCTGTCGCGCTTCGGCCTGAAGAAGACCGCCACCAAGACAACGCTCTCAGGCAACGCCGAAGACGAGAACAACTACGAGCATCAGCCCATTGCCCCGCAGAAGGAGACCGTGAAGGCGCAGAAGAAGTTCAAGCTGGAGCTGGCACCTTACTCCATGGTGATGCTGCAGTACGCTCTGTGATGCTGCCATGTGCATTGTAGGGGATTCCCTATGCGCTTTTCGGGTTTCCCCCTTTGGCCGTTCCGCAGAAATTGACTACTTTTGCACCGTGAACCGATAAATACTTGTACGACTATGAAGAAAGTAATGGTATATGGGCTGAGCGCCCTGCTGCTGATGAGCAGCTGCGGCAGCTACGAGGCTTCCGGGGCATACGCCGGTGCAAACTTTGGGTCTATCATTGGCTCTGCCGTTGGCGGACTGACAGGCGGCTGGCGTGGCAGCGAATGGGGCCAGCTGGCCGGCCTGGCGGGCGGCGCTGTGGTGGGGGCGGCCATTGGCAAGGCGGCCGACCAGAAGGCGCAGCGCCGTGCCGAGGAACGTGCGGCCAGGCGCATGCCCGGCAACTCGCCGGCTCGTGGCGGCAGTGCCCAGGTTGATGACCGCATAATGGTCAGTGGCATGCAGTCACCCGCAACTATTCCGTTGGAGATACGCCACGCCCAGTTGATTGACATGAACGGTGACGGGCTGTTGAGCCGCGGCGAGGAAGCGCGCGTGGTGTTCGAGGTCTATAACCCCACCCAGCAGGCCGCCTACGGTGTTCGCCCGATAGTGGCCGAGGTGACGGGTAACCGCCATATCCACATCTCTGAGAATATCTTGATTGAGAGCATTCAGCCGCGCCAGGGTATCAGGTACACCGCCATGGTTAAGGCCGACAACGGGCTGCGCAACGGCGAGGCTGTCATTCGGGTAGGTGTGTTGCAGGGCGGCGGCGAGATTGTCTCGCAGGCGCGTGAGTTCCGCTTCAGGACCAGCAAGCGGTAGTCACTTTCCCTGCCGTTTCAGATATGCCTTCGATGAATTTGGCATCATGTCAATTTCATCGAGGGCATCTTTTGGCTGGGTCTTCTTCTGCGCGTTGGCGGCCTCTTTCCCCGCTTTGGCGGTGTCGGCAGCCTCGCGCTTGGCGGCGGGAAGGCTCTCGGCGGCCTGCTGTTGCAGTTCCATGGCCGAGCGGTTTGCCGTGCGCCTCATGGAGCGCTGCACCTTGTTGTGGTCAATCTTCGGCTTCAGGTCTTCTTGCTGCCAGACAGGTGTCAGGCCGCTTGCAATCTCGTTGATTTCCAGTTGCAGCTCGGGCAGCTCGTAGTCGTCTTCGGGCTTGAAGGGAATATTGGTCGAGCTGAGCCGCTCCACCACCACCTGGGCTATGCCCTGCGCAATGATGCCTAACTCGCGGGCGGCGCGCATGGACAGGTCGATGATGCGCCCGCGCACAAACGGGCCGCGGTCTGTCACCTTGACCACCACCTGCTTGCCGTTGGCCGGGTTGGTGACGCGCAGCAGAGTGCCGAAAGGGTAGGTGCGGTGGGCGCAGGTCAGGCTGTCATGGTGCAGCCGCTCGCCGCTGGCGGTCTTGCGCCCTGTGAATTTCTTGGCATAGAAGGAGGCTTTCCCCTTCTGCTTGGTTTGGGAACTGACCATTGAGGCCAGACCGCCCGACAGCAGCGCGCACAGCAGCACCATGCGCAGACACAGCTGTCTGCAGGCGGGCGTTCTCAATGGCCAATTCCTGTTCTTCATTCCTGTGTTTCTTTATACCACTCCCTGTGCCAGCATGGCCTTGGCCACCTTCATGAATCCGGCTACGTTTGCGCCCTTCACATAGTTAATGTAGTCGCCTTCCTTGCCGTACTTCACGCACTGTTCGTGTATGTTCGACATAATCTGGTGCAGCCGCTGGTCTACCTCTTCGGCAGTCCACGAGAGGCGCATGGAGTTCTGGGTCATCTCGAGCCCCGATGTGGCCACGCCGCCCGCATTGACCGCCTTGCCCGGCGCAAAGAGCTGGCCGGCGGCAATGAACTTCTCGGTCGCCTCGGCCGTGCAGCCCATGTTCGACACCTCTGCCACGCACAGCGGCTTGTTGGCCAGAATCTGGTCTGCATCTTCACCGTTCAGCTCGTTCTGCGTGGCGCATGGCAGATAGATGTCTGCCTTCAGTTCCCACGGCTTCTTGCCGGGGAAGAAGATAGTGCCTTCAAACTCCTCGGCGTATGGCTCGCAGACATCATTGCCCGATGCGCGAAGCTCCAGCAGATAGTCAATCTTCTCAGCATCGAGCCCGGCCGGGTCATGGACATAGCCATCAGGGCCGCTGATGGTGATGACCTTTGCCCCCATCTCGGTAGCCTTCTTGGCCGCGCCCCATGTCACGTTGCCGAATCCCGACAGCGCAACGGTCTTTCCCTTGATGTCATGGCCGTGTTCGGTCAGCATCTGGTTGACGAAGTAGAGCGCGCCGTAGCCTGTGGCCTCCGGGCGCAGTATGCTGCCGCCCCATTCCATGCCCTTGCCCGTGAGTACGCCCTGGAACTGGTGGGTCAGCTTCTTGTACTGCCCGTAGAGATAGCCTATCTCGCGGGCACCCACGCTGATGTCTCCGGCCGGCACATCTTCATCTGGGCCGATGTGGCGGTACAGCTCTGTCATGAAGGCTTGGCAGAACTTCATGACCTCATTATCGCTCTTGCCGCGTATGGAGAAGTCTGCGCCGCCCTTTCCGCCGCCCATGGGCAGCGTGGTCAGCGCGTTCTTGAACGTCTGTTCGAAGCCGAGGAACTTCAGGATGGACAGGTTGACCGACGGGTGGAAGCGCAGGCCGCCCTTGTAGGGGCCGATGGCGCTGTTGAACTGCACGCGGTAGCCCAGGTTCACCTGAATCTCGCCCTTATCGTCTACCCAGGGCACGCGGAAGGTGATGATGCGCTCCGGCTCGACGAGGCGCTCTATGATTTTGGCTTTCTCGAACTCGGGATGCTGGTTGTACACTTCTTCGATGGAATCCAGCACCTCCTTTACTGCCTGCAGGTATTCCTGTTCGCCCGGGTGTTTCTGCTCCAGGCTTTTCATAATCTCCGCAACTTTCATGGTTGTAGCTTTTTTGGTTAGAAAATTGGTTTTAAGTTTGTCAATATGTTATTGTTGATGGTGCAAAAATAGGAAAAATATTGGTATTCTCCAAAGAAAAACGCCAAATATTTTCCTATTCAGTTACAGTTTGTTAAAATTGCGGGTGTTATGCCTCACTCAAACACGAAATCTGAGAGGGTGCAGAGCGACTGCTCCTTGGTCTCT
>JAFLSH010000194.1 GCA_022511055.1 Prevotella sp.
CGTTTAGCAGAGAAACGTAAAAAAGTGAGCAGAAATGGTACACGTTTAGAATATTTTTTGTATCTTTGCGCCATATAATTTCAAACAGAATAAGAACATGGTAGTGGTAACAGGCAGGGATTTCAGGGCGAATACGGCAAAATATGTCGGTGTGGCCTATCAGGGTGAAGACGTGGTAGTGAAGTCACGGGCGGGTAGCTTCCGCATTGTGCCTGTCAGTGAAGATGACGTGGTGATTAACAAGCGCAACCTCAGCGCAGAACTGCGTGGCGCACTGATGGAGGCGAAGGAGGCAATGGAAGGCAAGCGGAGTCTGAACACACTGAACAATTTGCTTGATGAACTTCGAAATTCAGACGACCAGCTACTTTGACAGGGAAGCCAAGCGGATGGCCAAGCGCCACCGCAGTTTCATTGACGACCTTACGGCCTTGCGTGACAGTCTTTTAGCGAATCCCTATCAAGGTACGGAATTGTCGCCGGGCATTAGAAAAGTCAGACTGAGCATTGGCTCAAAAGGCCGTGGCAAGTCTGGTGGCGCACGGGTCATTACGTTTACCTACCTTATAGACGAGAAAAGTGGCGCAGTCGTTCTTCTGTTGCTCTATGACAAAGCTGATGCCAGTAGCGTAAAGGTAAACGTGGTGCGCCAGATACTGAATGACTTAGGCTACGACCTTCAACTGCTGCAAGATGAAGGGCGGCTAAAGTGACGGGAAACAAAATCCATCAATCTCAATCCTGAAAGTAGACACGTTTCACACGGTTGGAGATGCCCGTGAGTATTTCGTAGGGAATGGTGTCGAGCGTGTCGGAAAGCGTGGTGACGGGCAGGTTTGGCCCGAAAATCTCGACAGAGTCGCCCTCTTTGCAGGGAATATCCGTTACATCTATCATCGCTACATCCATACAGATGTTGCCAACGTAGTCGGCGCGCTGGCCGTTGACGAGGCAATGGCAGCGGCGGTTGCCGAGATGGCGGTTGAGGCCATCGGCGTAGCCAATGGGGATGGCGGCTATCATGCTGTCACGGCTTATCTCGCCACGACGGCTGTAGCCTACGGTCTCGCCAGCAGCCACCCGGCGTATCTGGAGGATGGTGGTCTTGAGCGTAGACACCGTGGAAAGTGTCTGGTTGGTGCGTGGGTTGATGCCGTAAAGCCCGATGCCGAGCCGACACATGTCTAACTGATGCTGCGGGAAATGCTCGATGCCCGCCGAGTTGTCTATATGGCGCAGAATCTTGTGGCTGAAAGCGGCCTGCAACTGCCGGCTGGCCTCATCGAAGAGGCGGAACTGCTCTTCCGAGAACGTGTCGAAGGCATTGCTGTCACTGCCCACGAAATGCGAGAAGACCGAGCGCGGTATCACCGCCTGCTGGCGTTTCAGCTGGTCTGTCAGTTCGGCTATCTCGGCCGCCTCTGCGGCATTGAAGCCCAGGCGGTGCATGCCTGTGTCGAGCTTGATGTGGACAGGCCAGCCCGTGATGCCTTCCTTGCGGGCGGCCTTGACCAAAGCGCTAAGCAGCCGGAAGGAATAGACCTCTGGCTCAAGGTCATAGTCGAACATGGTCTTGAAGGCAGTCATCTCAGGATTCATGACCATGATGTTGGCCGTGATGCCCGCTTTGCGGAGGGCAACTCCCTCATCGGCCACGGCCACGGCCAGATAGTCTACCCGGTGGTCTTGCAGCGTCTTGGCTATCTCGATGGCGCCCGCCCCATAGCCATCAGCCTTTATCATGCAGACCATCTTGGTATCGGGCTTGATGAACGACCGATAGTAGTTCAGGTTGCTGACCACGGCAGACAGATTGACTTCGAGGATGGTCTCATGCACTTTCTGCTCCAGCAGCTCGGATATCTGGTCGAATCCGAAGTTGCGCGCACCTTTCAGCAGTATCAGCTCGTTGTGCAGGTTGTCAAAGGCTTCGCTGCCGAGGAAGTGCTGAACATCAGCAAAGAACTGCTTGTGCCCAATCTGTATTTTGTCGGCCTGCGCCGCCAGTTCGGGGCCGATGCCGATGAACTTCTTCACGCCGCGCTTCTGCACCAGGTCAGAGACTTGCGTGTAGAGGCTCTCCGGCGAGATGCCGCTCTGGAATATATCGCTGAGAATGAGGGTCTTGCTCAGTCCTTGGCTGGACTCCCTGCGGTTCATGAAGTCGAGGGCTATGTCGAGCGAGTTGATGTCAGAGTTATACGAGTCGTTGATGAGGATGCACCCGCGCTGGCCTTCCTTCACTTCCAGCCGCATGGCCACAGGCTGTAGCCGTGGCATGCGCTCAGCCAGCTCTTCCGGGGTGAGGCCGAGACAGAGTGCCGTGGCGGCGCAGGTGATGGCATCTTCGACGGAAGCCTCATCAATGAACGGTATCGAGAAGCTGTGTTCTTCGCCCCGGTAGACGTACTCCACCGTCTTTCCTGTGGCCGTTCCGTCTCTCACTTCCCGCACTTCCCGCACAAAGAAGGGCGCTTTCTCGTTGTACCGCGACCACCCAATCTTGGTGCCTTTGTACTGCGAGCGGCGGATGCAGCGCCCCACGATGTCATTGTCAGAGGGATAGACGATGGTCTCCGTGTCATGGAACAGCTGCAGCTTCTCCATGCACTTCTCTTCCATGGAGCGGAAATTCTCCTGATGGGCAGCCCCCAGACAGGTCAGCACGCCGATGGTGGGCTGTATGATGTCGTGCAGGGCCAGCATCTCGCCGGGCTGGCTGATGCCGGCCTCGAAGATGGCTATCCGGGTCTGCTCGTTCATGAGCCAGACCGAGAGCGGCACGCCTATCTGCGAGTTGTACGAGCGGGGCGAGCGGGTGATGACACCGCTCTGCTGCGGGGCGGCCATCAGCAGCTGGTAGAGCCACTCCTTGACCATTGTCTTGCCGTTTGAGCCCGTGATGCCCACCACGGGTACGCCCACGAACTCATCGCGGTGGCGCTCGGCCAGCCGTTGCAGGGCTGCCAGTGGCGAGGGTACTTTCAGGAAGTTGGCCTCGCCATACCGTGTCTCATAGTCTGCCGGCACGGTGTCGACCACAAAGGCTCTCACTCCGCGGTGATAGAGGTCATCAATATACCGATGGCCGTTGCCCTGCTGGGTGCGCAGGGCGAAAAACAGGGTTTCTTCCGGGAAACAGAGCGAGCGGCTGTCTGTCAGCAGCCATCTCACGCTTCTTTCGCTCGTGCCGTATCGGCGCGCGCCGACGAGCGTTGCAACCTTTTCAATCGTATATGTCATAACTCTACTTTTTATTTTCGTGTCCGCCCCCTCTGCCGTTTGGCAAGGGGCGTTATTTGCCCGCAAAGATACGCCATTCTTTCGACACCGCCAAACTTTTTGCCATAAATATCTCTACACTGTGTCATTGTCAGCCGCCGACCGCGGGCAGCGGATACTGGCAGTGCGGGTATTTCTGCTTGAAGGCTGCCAGCTGCTGGCGTGTCTTCTCCTGAAAAGCCTGGTAGTCAGGCGTATCAGGGTGGAGCGGTCGGTGGTTGAGTGCCTGCCAGATGGGGCGCCACTCGGCCATGAAGGTGTGCGCCGCCTCGCTGAGACAGCAGTCCGCGAGCCGTTCCCAGACATAGTCTACGGCCTGCGCCGACGGGTGCAGCATGTCATCGGCATAGAAGCGGTAGTCGCGCAGCTCATCGTTGACGATTTCGTAGGCGGGGAAGTAGCTGACGGACATGGGCCGGCAGTCTGCCTCTCCCGTTTCCCTTATCACCTTGTCGGCCGCTAACAGCAGCGTGGCCTTCGAGAGCTGCGAGCCGTGGTAGCCGTATTTCCGATAGCGGATGGGGCTGACGGTCAGCACTATATGCACTTGCGGGCTGACACGGCAGAGCATGTCAATGGCCTGCCGCAGACAGTCGGCACACGCCTCGACCGTGAGCTGTTCCTCACTGAAGAGGGCGGCGGGGCGCTTCTGGCAGTTGTCTACAATCTCGCCCGTTTCCTTCAGCCGATAGACGTGGTTAGTGCCCAGCGTAAGGAATGCCACGCGGGGCTTGGGGCAGCCGCCCGCCTCCGTGGCTGGCGAGCAATAGCGGCGGATGGTGTGCAGAATGCTTGCGGGGTTGTACATCACCCCGTAGGGATTGACCGTTGCCCGGAACTGCTGTTCCGCAAAGCGGCGGCCGATGGCATCAGCAAAACATGAGCCGACAAAGAGCAGCTCATCTTGAGGCTCAATCAGGAACGGCATCTTCGGCGTGTCGACAACGGTACGGAATTCCATTTTGCCTGCTCCTCTCTTATTGGTTATTCTCCGCCGGGAACAGCTTTTCGGGCCGCACCTCTTTCTGCACCACCTTCTTGTCACGGTCTAACAGGTACAGCGTGGGCATGGTGCGCAGCACGTATGCGCCTGTCTCCTGCATCAGCCCCGACTCGTAGCCCACGACCCAGCTCTCGGGCAGCGAAACGGCGGTGCGCTGCCACAGCTCGCGGTCATCGCCTGAGTAGATGGCCAACACCGTGCGCACCCCCTCGGCTATCTGGTTGGCCAGTTGCTTGTTCTGCTGCATCTCGGCCATGGTCTCCTTGCAGTGTTCGCAGTCTGGGTCATAGAATATCAGCAGCAGCTCCCCCTTGACGGCAGTCTTGTGCAGTGTGGTGCGCCGGCCGTTGCGGGTGGTGTAGGCGAAGTCGGCGGCGGTCATGCCGGGGCGATTCTTGCGCGCCGCCTCCAGCTGCCTGCGCGGGCGGATAGTGCCCTGTGTGCCAAGTATCGGCGACGTAACGATGTTTTCAAGAAAAAAGATGTAGTAGTCTTCCGACTGCATGGGCGATTCTGTCTCGTAGAGATATTTCTCGGCAATGTCTATTAACAGCATGTAGGCGGCACTGTCGGCCTCGGCCTTCTTTAGCAGACTGCCGACGGTCTCGCGCTGCTCCTGCTCGCCGGCGTATGGGAACACGCTGATGAAGTTGCTGAAACTCTGTTCCATGAACGCCCTGTTGTGTGAGCGGCGCGTGTCGCGGAAGTCCAGGGCATCCCAGAAGTGGGCGACGATGTAGTTCGCCCGTGTCCGCAGGTCGCGTAGGGTTGCCGGCACGTTGGGCAGCTCCAGCTCGGGGATGGTGTCTGCCGCCGCCGTTCCCGCTGCCGCTGTCGGGCTCGGGATGCTGTTTGCCGATGCGGGGAGCAAGAGGAAACAGCAGATGACTGTCAACGCAAAGTGTCTCATGTCCGTGTGGTCTTGTACTTTTGTCGTGCAAATTTATGAATAAAATCTGAAGAATGCCGCTTTCTGCCTGTTAAATTTCAATAACACCC
>JAFLSH010000195.1 GCA_022511055.1 Prevotella sp.
CTTCGGCATGAACGAATAGCCGGCGCGCAGCTGCAAGTAGTCTGTCACAGGGGCGGCCAAATCGAAGCCAATACCCGTAGTACCAACGGAAACACCAACGCCAAGATGGTCGAAGATGCCATACTCTTCCACTTTCTGTGCCTTGGCACCTGCCACATTGAGCAGAATGGCCAACGCAAACAACATTACTTTTTTCATTACTTCCTTTATTTTAAATTAATCAATATTTCGCATGAGCAAATCGCATGGCCTTGTTTCCAAAGCACTATTTTCAGCACGCAAAAATACAAAAAAAACATAAAAACAGCAAACAATCTCTACATTTTTTTATGTTTCACCCGATTTTTAACACAAAACCGTTTAAAATCCAAAAATAGTTTCTATGATTTTGAAAAAAGAAAAAGTCAAAAAAATTTGGCTGTTTCGAAATAGGTTAGTACCTTTGCACCAACAAACCTAAAAACAAATTGAAACAATAAACGTATGTCTACTTTAACTATCCTCATTGTTACCGTCTTTGTCATCGGCTATCTGTGCATAGCCCTCGAGAGCGTAACAAAAATTGACAAGGCAGCTATTGCGCTGCTAATGTGTGTGTTCTGCTGGACCCTGCTGATGATGGGGCCCGGTGCCTACTACCCCGAAGTGGCGGCAGACGGTGTGCTGCACCACATAGCCGAGGTTATCGAACACCATTTGGGCGATGCTGCCGGCACGCTGTTCTTCCTGATGGGCGCCATGACCATCGTTGAGATTGTCGACACCAACGGCGGCTTCAACTTTGTGCGCGATGCCTTGAAGACCCGTTCAAAGCGCAAGCTGATGTGGCGCATGGCCTTCATGACATTCTTCCTGTCGGCCATTCTCGACAACCTGACCACCTCGATTGTCATGATTATGGTGCTGCGCAAGCTCGTGCAAAACCGCAACGACCGCATGATATATGCCGCACTGGTCATCATCTCGGCCAACTCCGGCGGAGCTTTCTCGCCCATCGGCGATGTGACCACCATCATGCTCTGGATTAAGGGCGTTATCACCACGCAGGGCGTACTGACGGAAATATTCATTCCCTCGCTCGTGTCGATGCTCGTGCCGGCCTTCATTCTGCAATACTCGCTGAAGGGGCAGTTCGACAAGACCGAGAACCTGCCAACCGCCGAGGTGAGCAGCTTCACCAAGGCGCAGCGCAACATCATTTTCTGGCTCGGCGTGGGCGGTCTGGTCTTCGTGCCCATCTTCAAGACACTGACCCACCTGCCGCCGTTCATGGGCATTCTCTTGGTGTTGGGCGTGCTGTGGACCACCACGGAAATCTTCTACTACAACATGGATGAGGACTGCACCATGTGCAACCGCATCAGCAAGATACTGACCAAGATAGACCTGGCCACCATCATGTTCTTCCTTGGCATTCTGATGGCCGTGGCCGTGCTGCAAGAGATAGGCGTACTGGCCGCACTGGGCGAGGGGCTGAACGAGGCGTTCTCCGGCAACTACTACGTTATCAACGGCCTCATCGGCGTGCTGTCTTCCATTGTCGACAATGTGCCGCTGGTTGCCGGCTGCATGGGCATGTATCCCGTAACGCCAGACGGTGCGATGGCCATTGACGGCATCTTCTGGCAGCTGCTGGCCTACTGCGCCGGCGTGGGCGGCTCGATGCTCATCATCGGCTCGGCCGCAGGCGTTGTTGTCATGGGTCTGGAGAAAATCACGTTTGGCTGGTACATGAAGAAAATCACGTGGATTGTCTTTGTGGGCTACATGGCCGGCATTCTCAGCTACTGGCTGGAAAAGACGTTCCTCTTCTAAGGCAAAGAGTTAACATAACCCTGCCGCACCATCTCCTTTGCTGTAATGCCAAGGAAATGGTGCGGCAGTCTTTTTTCGTTTCCTTCGTGCCTGCCGTTACTTGATGACCAACACGAAGCCGCCCCGCGGCACACACGCGATGGTGTCGGGCAGCTGCGAGAGCCGCTGCTGACTGATGCGCCACGGCTGGGCACTATCGCCGCTGTCAGCAAAGAGTGTGACGTGGCGCTTGCCCGACACGAAATCCCTGACAGGCAGGGGTATAGCCTTGTCAGGCGTATCCGTACCGTTGATGCCTGCCACATACCATGTAGTGCCGCTTCTGCGAGCCAAGACGACATACTCGCCAGGATAGCCCGAAACGAGGCGTGTCTCATCCCACACGGCGGGCAACTGGCTCAGGAAATCCTGCACGGCCTGCGGCTGAGCCAAATAACTCTCCGGCTTGTCGGCAAGGTGTTGCAGGCCAGACTCGAACAAGACGGTGAGAGCCAGTTCGTGGGCATGGGAAGTGATGTGCGGGTGCTGAGAGTCAGAGAACGTGCAGGGGGTATAGTCCATTGGCCCTATCACATTGCGGGTGAAAGGCAGCGTAGCATTATGTGCGGCGGCACGCTTGGTGAGAACGGGCGTATTGTTATACCACTCCGCACCGTAGACCGCCTCCGTGGAGAGCAGATTCGGATAGGTGCGCTGCCAGCCTCGGGGAATGGTAGCTCCATGGAAGTTCACCAGCAGATGGTGCTGCGCAGCGCTCTCGAGCAAGTCGATGCTGTAGGCCATGTTCATCTGATTGTCACCGCTGAAGAAGTCAATCTTCACGCCTGCCACGCCCATGCGCTCGCACCAGGCAAACTCCCGCTCACGGTCTTCGGGCTTGTTGAGCCGAAACTTCGGCCCCGGCGCACCGTCTATCCATCCAACGCTGGAGTTATACCATATCAGCGGCTTCACGCCATGTTCCTTAGCATAGCGGATGGCATCTTCGATGGTCTTTCCGTCTTTCATTTCATCCCACTCGGCATCAATGAGTACGTAGGGCAGCTTCAGCTTCACGGCCATGTCTACGTATTTGCAGATGATGGCATAGTCGTTGGAGCCGTGGTTGTATGCCCAGTATATCCACGACACGACACCCGGCTGAATCCAGTCTGTGTCGGCTATGCGGCTCGGCTCCGCCACATCAGTAACGAGCGTGGAGGCAACAATATCGCGCAGCGCCCCCACGATGATGACACGCCACGGCGAAAGCCAGTCGCCATCAAGTGTCAGCTCGTTCTTATCGGCAGTGACCACGTAGTGTTCAGGGTCGGCGGTGTTGTAGAGGCACGAGGCACTATGATAGCGCTCGATGCCCGCCTCCGTGATGAGTGCGAACACGCCGTCAGCCGGCTCTATCAGTGCAGGGTAGCCCCAGCGCTGGCTGACGTTCCCGCGAAAGTCGGGCTGCCCCTTGCCAGTCGTTGAGAGCGGGAAGAACTCCTCATAAGGCTCAGTCCACTTCTGAATCCAGCGGGGCGTACCTTCGGGAATGTAATAGGTAGTCCGCTCGGATGCCAGCTGTTCCTTTTCCGTCTGTGGCAAAAGGTATCGAAACGCCAACCCATCATCATAGAGGCGGACTATCATCTGGAGCGGCAGGCCGTTCTCACCCTTGTAGTGGCAGACATATTCGTTGGCCTGGTTGGTACAGTGCAGCCGCTTGCCGGCCAGCATGGCATAGTCGGCGGTGATGCGCCCGCTTTCCGTTATCGTTTCCAGCATGAAGTCACCGTTCCGCTTGGTCGTGGTAAGCCCCACCTGCGAAATCTCGAGTACACGCCGCTGCTGATAGCTCAGCACGAATTTGTTGTCACTGCCCCTTTCCAACGACAGTCTGCCGTTGGGCGAGACCAGGCTCTGAGCCTCCGCGCACAGGCAGAAGCACAGACACACAAATGGCAAAAGTTGTTTGATGTTCATAGTCACTAAGTTAGTTTTGTTAAAATGCCTTTTCGCTCTTTACCATCATCGGGGCCATCGCCCCTTTCACAATTTTCAGGCACAAAGATACAAAGAAAAAGCCAAAAAACAGGCATTTTCAGGCAAAAAACTCCATGAGTTTCGGGAAAAACTCCGTGAGTTTCGCGCAAAACTCACGGAGTATTTTCCAATACTCGCAGAGTTTTTCCCGAAACTCACCACTTTCTGCCAAATATCTAAGATTTTCATTAATATTACCCTGAAAAACCGAGTGCGGGGCATGCAACTGCACCTTAGCAGCACCCCCTGCCCCGCGTACGCGCGCATGTGCATACACGCATATATTATAGTAGCCAAACAGGGCGGTCGCCCCACACCCCCGACACCCCCAACACCCCATTTGGGTGTTGGGGGTGTCGGGGGTGTGGGGCAGTCAGTTTGATTCCCTACTATATAACGCGCGCGCGAAAGACAGCACTGGCAATCGGTTTTCAGCCGTTTGCATCAGATTTGTCAAATTATTCGCTGAAACATTTGGATTATTAAGGAACTTTATCTATCTTTGCAACGGAAATCAAGCCTCTGACAAATATGAGAAACCAGATGATGGCACAGCAGATAGCCAATTATTTCAAGACACAGCCAGTATTGAAAGCATGGCTGTTTGGGTCGTTTGCCAGAGGCGAAGAAACGAAAGACAGCGATGTAGACATACTGATTCTCCCTGATAAATCCCAACATTTCAGTCTGTTCACACTGAGTGGCATGTATGAAGACCTGAAAGAACTGCTGGGCTGTGAAGTTGACCTGATTACTGATGGTGGTCTGATGCCATTTGCCAGAGCCAGTGCCGACCATGACAAAATACTGATTTATGAGAGAGCATCGTAACGACCCTAAAAGACTGAAAGATATGGTGGCAGCTATCGACACCATATTCGAGTATGTGGCCAATCGCACAAAAGAGGAGTTCGTTGACGACAAGAAAACCTATCATGCTGTCATTTACAACATCATGATAATGGGAGAAGCAGCTAATATGCTTACACTTGAATTTCGGGAATCCCACCCAGAAACCCAGTGGCGGCAAGTGACAAATATGCGCAATTTCCTGATTCATGGATATCACAATGTAGAAGAGGAGCTTGTCTGGGAAACCGTGGCAAAAGACTTGCTCCCCCTTCGTGAACAGATTACAAGATATATAGACGAAATTCAAAGCGAAGAAGAGCAACCTGCTTCAATATCCTAACATTCAGCACAATAACGGAACACGAAAAAAGCTACTCATTACTGAGTAGCTTTTTGTATATCACGGCAGAAAAAGCCAAAGGCACTTCCCCCACCCCATCCCGAACAAGCTGCATCACTCAGTGTTTCGGAGTTCGCTGGGGCGGCGGCCAGTCTTAATCTTAAACTT
>JAFLSH010000196.1 GCA_022511055.1 Prevotella sp.
ATTAGCTTCGGTAACGCCCTTGACTTTTTTAGTCCTGACCGTGGGGGTGGTAATTCTCGTTCCACGCCTGGAATCCTAAAGTGTAGAAAATAACATGAAAACAGCGGAAAGTATGTATAGTTGGGGGTAGCAGACAAAGCACTATACATACAACAATTAACTGTAATTCAGCATGTTAAAAGGATTTATGTATAGTTGGGGCATTTTTCAAAAACTTTTTCCGATGAGGGAAAGTTTTTTTTCGTGGGGGCATCAGAGTTTTTGTCTGAAAAGGGCAAAGTCGTTAATTATACATAACAATGGCGCTGGTGCATGCGCAATAGAATTCTTATTGTGGTAGGTGTGGTAGGTTTAGTAGGTGCAGTAGGGAAAAAAGCCCCGGCACTCTGTGGAGTGCCGGGGAAGAATGGAATATTAACGCCGTTAGATGCGGCAGAATGTCAGAACTCTGCGGACTTGGGGGTACGCGGGAATGGTATGACATCGCGGATGTTCTGCATGCCTGTGACGAAGAGCATGAGGCGCTCGAAGCCGAGACCGAAGCCGGCGTGAGGACAGCTGCCCCAGCGGCGGGTGTCGAGATACCACCAAAGGTGGGTGGTGTCCATCTGGCGATGGGCAATCTCTGCCATGAGCTTGTCGTAGCTCTCCTCGCGCACCGAGCCGCCGATGATTTCGCCTATCTGCGGGAACAGCACGTCGGTGCCCTGCATGGTGGGGCCGGGGGCGACCGTGCCGCGATAGCCCACGGAGGTGCCGGGGGCTGTGCCTGCGGGATTCTGCTTCATGTAGAACGACTTGATGGCGGCGGGATAGTCGGTCATGATGACGGGCTTCTTGAAGTGTTCCTCGACGAGATAGCGCTCGTGTTCGGAGGCGAGGTCGTCGCCCCAGTTGCAGGGGAACTCGAACTTGTGACCCTGCTTGATGGCCTCTTGCAAGATGTCGATGCCTTCGGTGTAGGTCAGGCGCACGAAGCGCTCCTTGAGTACACCCTCCAGCCGCTGGATGAGGGTCTTGTCAATCATCTGGTTGAGGAACTGCAAGTCGTCCTTGCAGTTGTCCAATGCCCAGCGCACACAGTGCTTGATGAAGTCCTCCTCGAGATCCATGAGTTCCTCCTGGTCGATGAATGCCACCTCGGGCTCCACCATCCAGAACTCTGCCAAGTGTCGCGGGGTGTTGGAGTTCTCGGCGCGGAACGTGGGGCCGAAGGTGTAGATGGCCCCGAGCGCCGTTGCGCCCAGCTCACCCTCTAACTGCCCGGAGACGGTGAGCGAGGTCTGCTCGCCGAAGAAGTCGTCGGCATAGGTAATCTTTCCGTTCTCGTCTTTCTTCAGGTCGTAGAGGTTCTTGGTGGTCACCTGGAACATGTTGCCCGCGCCCTCACAGTCGGAGGCGGTGATGAGCGGGGTGTGGAAATAGAAGAAGCCGTGGTCGTGGAAGTACTGGTGTATGGCAATGGCCATGTTGTGGCGTATGCGCATGATGGCTCCGAAGGTGTTGGTGCGGAGACGCATGTGGGCATGCTTCCGCATGACCTCGAAGGACTGCCCCTTCTTCTGCATGGGGTAGGTGTTGTCGCAGAGGCCGTAGATTTCCAGCTGCTTGCACTGAATCTCGCAAGCCTGACCGGCTCCCTGGCTCTCGACCAGCGTACCGACGACGCAGATGCAGGCACCCGTGGTGACCTGGCGGAGCGTCTCGTCGGCAATGACCGTCGGGTCGACAACCACCTGTACGTTCTTGATGGTAGAGCCATCGTTGAGGGCGATGAAGTCGATGGACTTCGAGGTGCGATGAGTGCGCACCCAACCCTTCACACAGACTTCGCGGCCGAAGTCCGTGGCGTTGAGAATATCTATAACTTTAGTGCGAGTCATATTCTTTACTAAAAAAATAAGATGATAGCTGCTTACTCGTATGCGCCCATGCGGAGACGGTCGACTTCCTCCTCAGTGAGATAGCGCCAGTCGCCGCGGCGGAGATTCTTCTTGGTGAGTCCGGCGAACTGCACACGGTCGAGCCTGATGACACGATAGCCAAGCGACTCGAAGATGCGGCGCACGATGCGGTTGCGACCAGAGTGAATCTCGATGCCCACCTGCTTCTTGTCGACAGGGTCGGCGTACTGCACATCGTCAGCCTTGATTTCGCCGTCGTCGAGCTGTATGCCCTCGGCTATCCGCTGCAGGTCGTGGGCGGTGACGTTCTTGTCGAGGTAGACGTGGTATATCTTCTTCTTGAGGAACTTCGGATGGGTGAGCTTTGAAGCCATGTCGCCATCGTTGGTCAGGAGCAGCACACCCGTGGTGTTGCGGTCGAGACGGCCAACGGGATAGATGCGCTCAGAGCAGGCGTTCTTGACGAGGTCCATGACCGTCTTGCGCTGCTGTGGGTCGTCGCTGGAGGTCACGCAGTCCTTCGGCTTGTTGAGCAGCACGTAGACCTTCTTCTCGGGCGACACGCGGTCTTCGTGGAACTTCACGACATCAGTGCGCAGCACCTTGGTGCCGAGTTCGGTAACCACCTCGCCGTTGACCGTGACCACGCCAGCCTGTATGAACTCGTCAGCCTCGCGGCGGCTGCACACGCCGGCATTGGCGAGGAACTTGTTCAGGCGCACGGGCTCGTTGGGGTCGTAGTGTTCCTCCTTGTACTCAATGCGCTTCTTCATGGAGTAGCGGGCGGAGGGGTCGTAGTCAGAGGGGCGCTTCTTGCCGTAAGGCTTACGGTAAGGCGAATTGCCGTAGGGCGCGCCGTAAGGTGCATTGCCGCCGCCACCATAAGGTTTGCCGTAGGGTTTACTGCCGTAAGGCTTGTTATAGGGGCGCTGCTGGCCGTAGCCCTGCTGCTGGCGAGGCTGATAGCCACCGCCGCCATTGTAGCTGCGCGGCTGGTAGCCCTGCTGCTCGCCACCCTCCTGGGGCGTGTAGCCGCCGTGCCCCTGCCCCGGTGTGTAGTTGGGGTTGTTGTAGGGGCGGTAAGGCTTGTTGTAGGGCTTGTTGTTGTTGTAAGAGGGGCGCTGCTGGCCGTAGCCCTGCTGCTGGCGAGGCTGGTAGCCGCCACCGCCGTTGTTGCCGCTGTGTATGCGCGGACGATAGCCGCGCTGCTGTCCGCCACCCTGCAGCCCTGCGCCAAAGCCTTCCGGGCGGAAGGCGCCATCGTCGGCAGAGGCGCTGTAGTTCGGGCGCTCGCCATAGGGGCGTGGCTGCGTGGTGTGGATACGGGGGCGCGGTGTGCGCGGGCGGTAGTCTCTCTGAAAACCATCTGAATGGCCGGCCGGTGTGTGACCGTCACGGCTTGCGGTGTTCTGCTCTTCGGCAGTGTTTTCTTGTTTCTTGTCTTCGAAGTCCATGTTGTTTGTTTTTTTAGATAGGGATAAAAGGTTTATGAAGATGTTATTTTTTATAGTTAGTCTTGACTTAAATGCCTGTGTATGTGGCGGGGGTGATGGCCAGCAGTTCACGCTTGACCTCGTCGCTGACGTTGAGGGTGGCAATGAAGTCGCTGATGGTGGCCTCCGTCATGCGCTCGTTGGTGCGCGTCAGTGCCTTGAGGGTCTCGTAGGGGTTAGGATAGCCCTCGCGGCGGAGAATGGTCTGTATGGCCTCTGCCACCACCGCCCACGTCTGGTCGAGGTCCTGGCGCAGCTTGTCCTCGTTGAGTATGAGCTTGCGCAGCCCCTTCAGCGTACTCTGCATGGCAATGACGGCATGGCCCATAGGCACACCCACGTTCCGCAGCACGGTGGAGTCGGTCAGGTCGCGCTGCAGGCGACTGACAGGCAGCTTTTGCGACAGGAACTGGAGTATGGCGTTGGCGATGCCGAGGTTGCCCTCGGAGTTCTCGTAGTCGATGGGATTGACCTTGTGCGGCATGGCACTTGAGCCAACCTCGCCCGCCTTGATGCGCTGCTTGAAGTAGTCCATGGAGATATACATCCAGAAATCGCGGTCCAGGTCGATGAGGATGGTGTTGATGCGCTTCATGGCATCGAAGATGGCTGCCAGCCAGTCGTAGTTACTGATTTGCGTGGTGAACTGCTCACGTTCCAGCCCGAGCTTCTCTGCAGTAAACTGGTTGGCGAACTCCACCCAGTCGTACTGCGGGTAGGCCACGTGGTGGGCGTTGAAGTTGCCCGTAGCACCACCGAACTTCGCCGTCAGCGGGGTCTCCTTCAGCGCCCGCAGCTGCTCCTCGAGCCTGTAGACGTAGACCTTCACCTCCTTGCCTAACCGCGTCGGCGATGCCGGCTGGCCGTGTGTCTTTGCGAGCATGGGGATGTTGCGCCACTCCTCGGCATAGTCGTTGAGCTGTTCGATGAGTTCCTCGAGCAGCGGATAGTAGACCTGCTGCAACGCCTCTTTGACGGACAGGGGCACGCTGGTGTTGTTGATGTCCTGAGAAGTCAGCCCGAAATGGATGAACTCCTTGTAGGCAGCCATGCGGTCGGCGGCCTGTGCGCCCAGCTGTTCGTGAGTGTCCAGCCGCTCCTTGATGAAATACTCGACTGCCTTGACATCATGGTTTGTAACAGCCTCGATGTCCTTGACACGCTGCGCATCGGCCGGCGTAAAGTTGCGATAGATGTCGCGCAACGGCTCGAACAGGGCGTGGTCAAAGTCCTGCAACTGAGGGAGCGGCAGCTCACATAATGTAATAAAATATTCGATTTCCACTCTGACCCTGTAACGTATAAGGGCATACTCAGAGAAGTATTCCGCGAGTGGCTCGGTCTTTCCTCGATAGCGGCCATCAATAGGCGAGATGGCCGTTAAAACATTCAGTTCCATTATGATTTCAGATAATTATCTTTATACTTTTTACTAATACCAATTTATGGTGCTATGGTGCTGTTTTTGTAATGACAAGTCGGGTGCGTAATGCAGTCAAAAAAAATCTCTTCTTAGTTTGTTTCCTTCTTTATCTCTCTCGTTGTGTAAATGAAATCCGCAACCTTCTCGGGCTGCGGACATTTCTCGTGTCGTGGGCGCTGACGGATTCGAACCGCCGACCCTCTGCTTGTAAGGCAGATGCTCTAAACCAGCTGAGCTAAGCGCCCTCTCTTTCGGTAAGCGGGTGCAAAGGTACGAAGAAAATTTGAGATTCGGACATTACAAGGCGAAAAGTTTCGGCGGTTAACCTTATTTAACGAATTAA
>JAFLSH010000197.1 GCA_022511055.1 Prevotella sp.
AGCGGTCTCCCGGTAGGGCCGTTTGAGTTGCAGCTGCCGTAAGGTGGTGGTTTTTTGGTAGGTGTAGTAGGTTTGGTAGGTGCGGTAGGTTTAGTAGGTGTTGGCGTATTGGTGCGCCGCCCCTACTAAACCTACCGCACTTACTACACCTACCAAACCTACCCTCAAACCCCTCTCACTTCGCCTTTTTTTTGAAAAAGAACGCTCATTTTCTTTGTTATTTCCGCAAATTAGTGTAACTTTGCCACCAGAAACTAACCAGCAAATCATCATGAGACAATTTTTTTTAGTGACATTGATGGCCGTTCTATGGCCTGTTCAGCTGCTGGCACAAGATGTCAGTCAGATATTCGTCTATTCTCCCGGCGAGCGCAACGGCCTGCACGTGGCGGTCGAGACCGATGACGGTTGGCAGCATTTGGGGCAGCTCTGCTCCTCTGACTACGGCCCGTGGGGTGTCGAGAAACGCATGTTCAACCCCTCGCTCTGCCGCGCTGCCGACGGAGCGTGGCGGCTGGTGTTCCAGCTGAACGACCGCACGCCGACCTTTGCCGTCGCCTATAGCCGCGACCTCATCACATGGCGGCCGCAGGACTATCCGCACATGAGCGTTGGCCCCTGTCTGGAGCCGGTGGTCACGCCCAACGATAACGGCACCTGCTACATCTATTATAAGACGAAGTCGGGCCAGCGCCGCCGCGTGACCGCTTCAGAGGATTTCCGCCGCTTCAGCGATGAGCGTACCGTGCAACCCTCCGAGCAGCTGTGGCATCGCGACACGGCCACCATTGATGGCAAGCTGCATGAGGGCTGCCAGCTGGCTGTTACGCCTTCTGAGCTGAGCGCCTTGCAGCGCCACTTCGAATGGCTTGCCGCCGATGCCCGCCTGAGCGGCGAGCGGATGCACGACGATGCCTCCAACCCCCTTTTCAGCAACCTTGGCAGCCTGACTGCTACGCTGACGGTAGAGCCCGGGCGCGAGTTGGCTATCAGCGACAAGCTCATCGGCATCTTCTTCGAGGACATCAGCTATGCTGCCGATGGCGGCCTCTATGCCGAGCTGGTGCAGAATCGCGACTTTGAGTACTCTGACCGCGACCGCCGCGAGTGGAGCGCCACCACGGCATGGCACTCGCCGGCTCCCATCCGCATAGATACCGACCAGCCCCTCAGTGTCAACAATCCGCACTATGCCCTGCTGACCAACGACACGCTCTGGAACGAGGGCTGGGATGGCATAGCCGTCGAGGCAGGCAAGGATTACGACTTCTCTATGTACGTGCGTAACGGCAAGGTGCGGATAAAGAGCTTCGAGGTGGGATTAGCCACCGAAAATGGCGATTTCATCGCAAAAACCGTGCTTAATACCGATTGCACCGACTGGCAGCGCTTCGAGGCGGTGCTGTCGCCTGCGCAGACCTGCGACAAGGCCCGCCTGGTCATCGTGCCGCTGGAGGCTACCGAGGTGGCTGTCGACATGGTGTCGCTCTTTCCCCGGGAGACATTCAAGAATCGCAAGAACGGACTGCGCCGTGACCTCGCCGAAACCATTGCCGCCATGCACCCGAAGTTCGTGCGCTTCCCCGGTGGCTGTATGACCCACGGACAGGGGCTGGAGAACATCTACCACTGGCACGAGACCATCGGCCCGCTGCAAGACCGCAAGCCCGACTTCAACATCTGGCACTACCACCAGACGCGCGGACTGGGCTTCTATGAGTATTTCCAGTTCTGCGAGGACATTGGGGCAGAGCCGCTGCCTGTGCTGGCGGCTGGTGTGCCCTGTCAGAACTCGGCGGCCAACGCCGAGGGCTTTGCCGGCCAGCAGGGCGGCATACCCATGGCTGACATGCCTGCCTACATTCAGGAGCTGCTCGACCTCATCGACTGGGCCAACGGCGACCCCGCCACCTCGCCCTGGGCGCGGAAGCGCGCTGAGGCCGGCCACCCCGAGCCGTTCAACCTGAAGTACATCGGCATCGGCAATGAGGACATCATCGGCACGGTCTTCGAAGACCGCTACGAGATGATATGCCGTGCCATCCGCGAGCGCTACCCCGACATTAAGGTATGCGGAACGGTGGGCCCCTTCCACTACCCGTCGGCCGACTACACCGAGGGCTGGGAACTCATACGCCGCCATCCCGACCTGCAATACATGACCGACGAGCATTACTACGAGTCGACAGGCTGGTTTCTCCACCACCGCGACTACTATGACCGCTACGACCGCTCGCTGCCGAAGGTCTACTTGGGCGAGTGGGCCGCCTCCACCAAGACCAAGCGCCCCAACGTGGAGACTGCACTGGCGGAAGCCATCTATCTGACTGACATTGAACGCAATGGCGACATTGTCGAGATGACCAGCTACGCCCCCATGCTCTGCAAGGATGGGCACTCGAACTGGAATCCCGACATGATTTACTTCTCAAACACCACGGTGCGCACAACTCCCGCCTACGAGGTGCAGCGGCTGTTCTCCGTCTATGGCGGCGACCGCTATGTCAGCTCGCGGCTGGAGCTAAGCCCGGAGGCCGGCGCCTCTGCGCTCGCCCACCGCTTGGCCGCCAGCGTGGTGCGCGATTCGAAGACGGGGCGCACCGTTCTGAAGCTGGTGAATGCGCTGCCCTGTCCGCTGACGGTCAGTGTCCGCGGCCTTGACATCCCTGCCAGCGCCCGCTACGAAGGTTTCTCCGGCCAGCCGGAAGACCAGCGGCTGCAGATGCAGACCGGCGAGGTGGGCTCCGTGCTGACCCTCCCGCCATACTCGCTCCGCGCCATAGAGCTGTAAGCCGGAGCATATATAGCAAGAGCATGATTTAAGTACAACCGTTTTTCTTACCTTATCGTCGCACCGTAACCTATGGACAAGAGAATCTTACTGGCGGCACTGGCCGCCCTGATGACTTACACTTTCGCACAAGAGACTGCCGCACAGACCAGTGACGGCTTGCCGGCACTGCCCCCTATGCCGCAAGTGCCGGCGAGGCAGCCCGTCAACAGCGTGAAGATGGGCGATTCGCAGGCATTCGCCGAGGTGAAGATAGACCTCCCCATCGCCGATGGCCCGTTCAAGCCTGACTGGGAAAGCATCGAGAGCCACTATCCCGGTACGCCTGAATGGCTGCGCGAAGCGAAAATCGGCTTTTGGGTGCATTTTGGCCCTCAGGCAGCGGGTGAAAGCGGCGACTGGTATGCCCGAAATCTCTACAAGGAAGACCATAAGGCATACTTGAATCACCTGCGCCGCTATGGCCATCCGTCGAAAGTGGGGTATAAGGATGTCTTGAAAGACTGGAACCCGACAAAGCTCGACCCCGAGGCGCTGACGGCACTCTACCAGAAGGCAGGCGCGCGATTCCTGATGATTCAAGGCGTACACCACGACAACTACGACTTGTGGAACTCCCAATACCAGCCGTGGAACTCTGTGAACATCGGCCCTAAGCGCGACCTGCTGCGCGAGTGGGCGGATGCCTGCCGCAGACACCAGATGCACTACGGCGTTACCTTCCACCACGAATACACCTGGTGGTGGTGGCAGACCGCTTTCGGCAGCGACAAGGAAGGGCCTTTGGCCGGTGTGCCCTACGATGGCCGTCTGACACTCGCAGACGGCAAGGGCACGTGGTGGGAAGGCTACGACCCGCGGATGCTCTACGGCGTTGACCTGCGTGAATATGAGACGGTTGATGCCAATGCCCACACGCCGTGGTCGCCGCCCCAGGCCGGCATCTTCAGTCGTCATCTCGACTATGCCCAGTGGTATGCTACCCAGTGGGCGCTCCGCATCATGGACGTTACGGCCAATTACGACCCCGATTTCATCTATACAGACGGCACGGTGCAAGGCCCGTTCACAGGCGACGGCACAGGCACGGGCTTCAAGTCAAATGCCATGCAGACGGTCATTGCCGACTACTACAACCGTGCATTGAAGCGCCGCGGCAAGGTCAACACGTTTACTATCATCAAGTTCAGAAACCCGACAAACGGGGCAGTCAACACGGCTGAGTTCGACTTTCCCGACACCATCAACACCTCTCAGCCATGGGTCAGGGAAGCCCCTGTGGGCGACTGGTTTTATGCTCCGGGCTTCACATACGATGCCGGCTCTATGATTAGGTTTATCATCGAGGCGATTGCCCGCGACGGCAACGTGGCACTGAACATCCCCATGCGGCCAGACGGCTCGATAGAGGAAGCCTGCGTGACCATGCTTGAAGAGGTGGGCGAGTGGATGCAGGTCAATGGCGAGGCCGTGTACGGCAGCCGTGCATGGACAACGCTTGGAGAGGGCGAAATGGTCAACGGGAAACTGAAGAAGCTCCCCGGCGGCGGCCTCGGGAAAAGGCAGGCCGACTTCAAGTTCGATGCACAGGACATCCGCTTCACCGTTGGCAAGAACGGCGCACTTTATGCGTTCTGCATGGCCGTGCCTGAAGCGGGGCAGACCGTCAGCATCAAGTCGCTCGCCAAAAAGCTGGGCGGCAAGAGCAAAGTGACGAAAGTGAGCCTGTTGGGCTACAAAGGAAAGCTGAAGTGGCAGCACACTGACGAAGCACTGACCATCACCTGTCCTGAGACCCTGCCATGTTCAACCGCGGTAGTCTTCAGAATCAGTTGAAGTGCCACTCTTGCGTAAGCGACACATCCCAATTTTTTTTGAAAAAATGCCCAACTATACATATTTCAACATAACTGACTATGTTTCAAGTTGTTATGTTATGTATAGTGGTCTTTCCGAGCGCCCTGACTATACACGATTTTAACTAAATTCATGTTATTTTCTACACTTTAGGATTCCAGTTTTTGAGCGAGAATTACCACCCCCAGTATTAGGGGGGTAGGTTTGGTAGGTATAGTAGATGCAGATAGATAAAGTAGATTGTCGAAAAGACAAAAAACTCTGCGAGTTTTGAAAATTACTCCGCGAGTTTTGAAAAATAGTATGGGAGTTTTGGAAATTACTCCGTGAGTTTTGCCCAAAACTCACGGAGTAATTTTTCTAAAGCGC
>JAFLSH010000198.1 GCA_022511055.1 Prevotella sp.
GTGATTTGCGGGGCTAATATTTTGCCAATCAGAGAAAAAAGAGTACCTTTGCATCTTGTATGGTATTGAATTACATTTGGGTAGCTTTTTTTGTCATAGCGTTCTGCGTGGCAGTAGTCAGATTGGTGGTGTGGGGCGACCTGACGGTGTTTCCCGCCATGATGGACTCCACGTTTGCCTCATCTAAGACGGCGTTTGAGATTTCGCTCGGCTTGACGGGGGTGTTGTCACTCTGGCTCGGCATTATGAAGATTGGCGAGAAGGGTGGGGTGGTCAACGTGCTGGCGCGGCTGTTGTCGCCTGTCTTTGTGCGCTTGTTCCCCGACATTCCCAAAGGACACCCCGTGACGGGGAGCATCTTCATGAACATTGCCGCCAACATGCTGGGGCTCGACAATGCCGCTACGCCGCTTGGCCTGAAAGCCATGGAGCAGATGCAGGCGCTGAACACCCGGAAGGACACGGCCTCGAACTCGATGATTATGTTCCTGGTGCTGAACACCAGCGGGCTGACACTGATTCCCGTTAGTATCATGGTTTACCGGGCGCAGATGGGGGCGCAGCAGCCCACGGACATCTTTGTGCCTCTCCTGTTGGCCACGTTCTTCTCGACCGTGGCGGGCATCATTGTGACTTCGCTCTTTCAGCGCATCAACCTGCTGAATCGGGTGATGCTGCTGACGTTGGGCGGCGCTTGCGCCGTGATTGCCGCCATCATCTGGGGCTTTTCACGGCTCGACGGCGAGACGATGAACCTTGTCAGCACGACCGTGGCCAACGTTCTGCTGATGACGATTATCGTGGGGTTTATCGCGGCGGGTGTGCGCAAGCGGATTGACGTGTATGGCGCGTTTATCGAGGGCGCGAAGGAGGGCTTTTCCACGGCTGTGCGCATCATTCCCTATCTCGTGGCGATATTGGTGGGCATTGGCGTGTTCCGCGCCTCTGGTGCAATGGATGTGCTGATTTCCGGCGTTGGAACGGCGGTAGAGGCGTGTGGACTTGACAGCCAGTGGGTGGGGGCACTGCCTACGGCGCTGATGAAGCCGCTGTCGGGCAGCGGGGCGCGCGGCATGATGGTCGATGCGATGCAGACGTTTGGCGCAGACTCGTTTGTGGGGCGGCTGAGTTGCGTGTTCCAGGGCACTACTGACACTACGTTCTATATATTGGCGGTCTACTTCGGGAGCGTGGGCATCAGCCGCACACGGCACGCCGTGCCCTGTGGGCTGTTGGCGGATGCGGCGGGGATTGTGGCTGCTATTGGGGTGGCGTATCTGTTTTTTAGTTAAAGAAGAAATCATATGAATAGGTCTGATTCTGCTCTCGACCCGACAAAAAAGTAATTGCTATGCCTAATCTGAAAGCTCTCGCAAAAGATACGGCCATCTATGGCCTTTCCAGCATCATTGGGCGGTTTCTGAACTACCTGCTCGTGCCGCTCTATACTAACTATATGCCCAAGGACTCGGGCGACTATGGGGTCAGCACTAATGTCTATGCCTATACGGCACTCATATTGGTGCTGCTCACCTTCGGCATGGAGACGACACTCTTCCGCTTTGCTAATGATGCGAATGCGCAGAGTGCGGGGAAAGGCGCGACGTTAGACTTCGCGAAAACCAAAGGCGGCGGCTCTGCGTGGCCTGACACCGTGTTTTCCACGGCTTTCACCGCGGTAGCCGCGCTGACTGCGCTGTTCCTGTTGCTGGTCTTTGGCTTTATCACGCCCATCAGCGAGGCTATCGGCTATGCCGCCCACCCGGAGTACTTGCAGATAATGGCCATGGTGGTGGCGCTTGATGCGCTGCAGGCCCTGCCCTTCTGCTACCTGCGCTTCCAGAAGCGGGCCCTGCGCTTTGCCGCGCTGAAGCTGCTGTTCATCTTGCCCAATATTGGGCTTAACCTGGTGTTCTTCGTGCTGCTGGGCAAGACCTCAGTGCTGTATGTCTTTCTCATCAACCTGGCCTGCACACTGTTCATCACCCTGCTCTTTGTGCCTGACATGCTGCGCATTCACTACCATTTCGACCGTGTGCTGCTGGGGCGCATGGTGCGCTATTCGTGGCCAATCCTCATCCTTGGCATTGCCGGCATTCTGAATCAGGTGGCCGACAAGATCGTCTTCCCGCTGGTCTATCCAGACGCGGCCGGTGCCAACGTGCAGCTGGGCATCTACGGCTCGTGCGTGAAGGTGGCCATGATTATGGCCCTGATAACCCAAGCCTTCCGCTTCGCCTACGAGCCCATAGTCTTTGCCAAGAACAAGGATGCCGACAAGGCCGAGTACTACGCTTCGGCCATGAAGTACTTTCTGCTCTTCACGCTCCTGGCCTTTCTGTGCGTGGTGGGCTGGATGCCGCTGCTGCAATACCTGATAGGCGCCGACTACCGCGAGGGTCTTGGCGTGGTGCCCATAGTCATGGTTGCCGAGATGATGATGGGCGTTTACTTCAACCTCTCGTTCTGGTATAAGCTCATCGACAAGACCATCTACGGTGCCTGGTTTTCGCTGGCCGGCTGTGCCGTGCTGTTGGCCGTGAACGTGCTGTTCATTCCCCGCTACGGCTACTGGGCCTGCGCCTGGGGCGGCGTGGCGGGCTATGGCACCTCGATGGTGCTGAGCTACGTGGTGGGTCAGCGGCAGAATCCCATTCCCTATCCCATGCGCGACATGGCCATCTACGTGGCCGTTACCGCCCTGCTCTTTCTTGCCATGCAGATGGTGCCGGCCGGCTGGCCCACCGTGGCCCGGCTGGCGGCGAACACGCTGCTCATTGGCGTGCTGCTGGCCGTTATCATACGCCGCGACCTGCCGCTGGGCAGTCTCCCCGTTATCGGAAAATATTTCCAAAAACAAAACCAATAAAAAACAACAACTTATGAGACAGAAACTGTATTTTCTTTTTGCCTGCCTGTTCCTCGGCCTTTCACCGCTGAAGGCCGACGAGGGCATGTGGACCTTGTACAACCTGCCCAGCGCGGTGTACGAGCAGATGAAACAAGAGGGCTACGAGCTGCCCTACGATGCACTCTACCAGGGCGACAATGCCATCATGAAGGCCGTTGTGAACTTCTCGGGCTTTTGCTCGGGCGTGGTGGTCTCGCCAGACGGCCTGGTCTTCACCAACCACCACTGCGGCTTCGAGGCTATCCGCTCCCACTCCACGGTCGAGCATGACTACATGCTCAACGGCTTCTATGCCGAGACCTTCGAGCAAGAGCTGCCCAACAAGAACATGTTCGTTTCGTTCATGGTCGACCAGAAAGACGTTACGCCCCAGCTCGAGGAGCGCGGACTGAGCCAGATGAGCAAGGAGCGGCGCACCGTTTTCCTCGATTCCATCGAGAATGCCTGGTCAAAGGAACTCCACCAGAAGGACTCCACGCTGCGCCTGGAGCTGAAGCCGTTCTACGAGGGCAACCGCTATTTCGTGACCACCTACCGCGACTTCCGCGACCTGCGACTGGTCTTTACCATCCCCAAGTCGATGGGTAAGTTCGGCGGCGAGACCGACAACTGGATGTGGCCGCGCCAGACGTGCGACTTCTCGGTGTTCCGCATCTATGCCGACCCCAAGACCAACGGCCCTGCCGAGTACTCGAAGGACAACGTGCCCTACAAGCCCGAACACTGGGCGCAAGTGTCGCTTGACGGCTATCGCGACGGCGACTTCTCGATGACCATGGGCTACCCCGGCAGCACCTCGCGCTACCTTTCGAGCTACGGCATCCGTGAGCGGCGCGATGCCACCAACCAGCCCCGCTATCAGGTGCGCGGCGTGAAACAGGAAATCATGCAGCGCCACATGCAGGCTTCCGAGGCCGTGCGCATCAAGTACGACTCGAAGTACGCCCAGTCCTCAAACTACTGGAAGAACTCCATTGGCATGAACAAATGTATCGATTCCATCGGGCTTATCGGCCAGAAACAGCAGTTCGAGCAGCAGCTCAGCCGCTGGCAGGACTCCACCGGCTATCTCGCCGGCAAGCTCGACTTCCAGCTCCTTGCGCGCCTCTATCAGCAGCGCTTCAAGGCTGTTCGCGCCCTGACCTTCTTCACCGAGACGTTCCGCGGCACTGACGAGATGACGCGCCGCGCCATGCAGGTGAACAGCCGCATCACGCTGAAAGGCCCGAAGAACAAGCCCAAGAAGCAGTACATTGAGTTCCGCGACAACAGCGACACATGGGACTCCGCCACCGACCGCGAGATTCTGGCAGCCCTGATGAAGAACTACCGCGAGCAGATGGGCACTGACTATCAGCCTGACTTCTATGCCCTTGTCGACCGCGACTTTGGCGGCGACTATCGCCGCTATGTCGACCACCTCTACGACAAGTCGATGCTCATGAAGAGCGGCAAGCGCATCTATGTCAACAAGCCCAACTACCAGCGCGACCCCGCCGTGCAGTATGGTCTCGGACTGGTCGAAGTGATGGGCGCTATCCGTGCCGACATCACGAAAATCACCGATTCCATCGAGACACAGGAGCGTTATCTCTGCGATGCCAAGCTCCGCATGGAGGAAGACCTGCCGCACTATAGCGATGCCAACTTCACCATGCGCCTCAGCTACGGCCAGGTGCGCGAGTACGTGCTTGGCGGCCAGCCTTCGGGCTATTACACCGCCGCTCCCTCGCTGGTAGACAAGATGAACCGGGGCGACCGCGTTCAGGACTACCTGGTGGAGCCTGAGATGAAGACCCTGCTGGGCGGCAACGACTTCGCCCCATACGCCGACCGCGCCACCGGCCAGCTGCAGCTCTGTTTCCTGACCACCAACGACATTACCGGCGGCAACAGCGGCTCGCCCATGTTCAACGGCAAGAATCAGCTCATCGGCCTGGCGTTTGACGGCAACTGGGATTCGCTGTCATCCGACATCTTCTACGACTCGCAGCTGGCCCGCTGCATTGGTGTCGACATTCGCTTCGTGCTGTTCATGATGGACAAGTGGGGGCATGCCGACCGCCTGCTGAAAGAGATTAATGCGAAGTAAGGCGGCTG
>JAFLSH010000199.1 GCA_022511055.1 Prevotella sp.
AAAATCATTTTGGAAAGTTCTTTGCGCAAAAAGTGATGTTTTGCAGAACTCCCGCGAGTACCGCCGGGCTGGATTTGATGGTGGAAAGCGGTGGCAAAGCGTAAAATTGCGTAAAAACATTTAAATTATGCCGCCAGTTTTGTTTTTTTTGCTAACTTTGTGCCGAATTACTAACACAAATCTAAGGAAAAATGAATCTGATGAAGCGATTGTGGGCTGTATCCCTCATGGGATTGCTGACCGTGGGCCTGCAGGCCCAGCGCACGACCGACCGCCTGGACCGCGGGCTGGTGGCTGTGCAGGTGACTAACGGTGTCTACTGTTCCTGGCGCGTTCTGGGCGAGGAATATTATGATGTGAAGTATAACCTCTACCGTGACGGTACGCTCATTGCCGAGAATCTGGAGGTGTCGAACTATACCGACAACGCCGGCTCGGCCGACAGCCGCTATACGGTGGCGCCTGTGGTGCGCGGCGAGGTGCGGCAGCAGTCGGCCGGCGTACAGCCGTGGACCAACAGCTATCTGGAAATCAAGATGGACCACGGCAACCTGACTTCCACCTACGTTCCCAACGATGCCTGCTGTGCCGATGTCGACGGTGACGGTGAGATAGAGATTCTGCTGAAGTTCGACAACAAAAGCGATGCCGACAACAGATACATGCCGAATGGCTGGAACGGCGAATATGCCATTGTTGAGGTCTACAAGCTCGACGGCACGAAGCTGTGGTGGCTCGATTTCGGGCCGAACATGGGCGATTTCCAGAACAACGAGAACAACATTGTGGCCTACGACTGGGATGGCGACGGCAAGGCTGAGGCTGTGATGCGCGCCGCCGACGGCACGGTCATTCACGCTGCCGATGGCCAGGAGTATGTCATTGGCGACCGCACGAAGAACTACCGCTCGCCCAGCGGCGGCGGTGGCGCCAACTGGTTTATGCACGATGGCGCGGAGTACCTGGTCTACATGAACGGCGAGACGGGCGTGCCCTACACAACGATGGAATATCCGCTGAAGCGCCTGGAGGCTGGCGAGACCGACTTGGAGAAGGCGTGGGGCGACGGCTACGGCCACCGCTCGACGAAGCACTTCTTCGGCGCACCCTATCTTGACGGCCGCCGGCCGAGCATCTTCCTGGCGCGCGGCATCTACACCCGCCACAAGATGATAGCCCTTGATGTCAATCCGCAGACCCACGAGCTGACCGAGCGCTGGCGCTGGAACTGCAGCGACAGCAGCTCGCCCTGGTATGCCAACGGCTACCACAACTATGCCATTGCCGATGTCGACTGGGATGGGCGCGACGAAATCTGTTTCGGCTCAATGATTATTGACGACAACGGCAAGGGTCTCTCTACCACCAACCTGGGGCACGGCGATGCCCAGCATCACGGCGACTTTGACCCCTACAGCTGGGGGCTACAAATCTACGCCTGCAACGAGGACCAGCCCTCGAATAACTACCGCGATGCCACGACCTCGAAGATTCGCTATCGCCTGGCCGGCGGCAGCGACGACGGGCGCAGCATGGCCGGCAACTTCTGTAACGACTATCCCGGCGCCATGGGCTTCTCGGCGCACGACGACCCCATCAGCTGCGTGACCAACGGCAAGATTAGCGGACTGGTAAAGGAAGGCGTGGCCGACAACATGCGCATCTACTGGGATGGCGACCTTTGCGAAGAGACGTTCAACTATTCCAACGGCAAGAACACGGCCGGTGCTATCTACAAGTACAAGCGCGGTGCCATAGAGACCCTGACCGGCTCGATGACCAACAACGACACCAAGGGCACGCCCTGCTTCCAGGGCGACATTCTGGGCGACTGGCGCGAGGAGGTTATCATGCGCACGGCCCAGAACAATATCCGCATCTATACCACCCGCACCGAGACCCCCTGGCGCAACTACACGCTCTGGCACGACATGCAGTACCGCCAGGCCATGGTCTGGCAGATGTGCGGCTACAACCAGCCGCCCCATGTCAGCTATTTCCTCGGCGAGCTGGAGGGCATCACCGTGGCGCCGCCGCCCCTGACTGAGACCGGCCGCGACGTGATTCCCAACGGTGCGACCCTTGGCGTGGGCGGCGACCCTGCGCTGGGCACGAAGCTGCTCTGCGAGACCAACGACATGACGGTCAGCGTGCAGGATGGCTTCACGGCCGACGTGCTGATAGTCAATGCCCCTTCGTGGGTGCAGGGCACGAACAGCAACTCGACCACCAATCCCGACATTAAGTACGAATACTACACCCACACCCTGACCGGCGGCGCTTTCACGGGCGCTATGCGGCTGGTGAAGCAGGGTGACGGTACGCTCGTGCTGCCCGCGGTCACCGAGACCCACAGCGGCCCCACCGATGTGTGGGCAGGCAAGCTGCGCTTCGACGGCACGATGCAGAACAGCCGTGTCTGGCTCAACCGCCACACCTCTCTCTCTTCTGACGGCGGCCAGTTCCCGCAGGGCATTCAGGCCGACTACAATGCCACCATCTATCCCGGCGGCGACAACCACGTGGGCACTATCACCGTTGGTGCGCTCACGCTCGGCTTCGGCTCGCGCGTGGTGTTCGACGTGGCCGACGGCGAGGCCGACCAGCTCTTGCTGACCACGCTGACCGTTGAGAAGAAAGTGTGGCCCAACGGCGGCGGCCCGGCCTACGATGCGCCTATCTTCATGTTCCAGGGCGACGTGCCTGCCGGCACATACGTGCTGGGCAAGGCTGAGACCCTTGAGGGCGACCTCGGCGACATCTTCATCGAGGGGCTGAACGGCAAGAAGGCCGCACTGAGCTATGCCGACCAGACCATCACCCTGACCGTGCAGGAGTATGAGGCCGGCGACATCAAGTGGATTGGCGGCGAGAGCGGCCGGTGGGATACCGATGCAACGGCCAACTTCCAGAGCGCCGATGGCGAGAGCGTGGTCTTTGTGCCGGGCAGCCGGGTCACCTTCACCGACGAGGCCGTGGCCACCTCGGTTTCGGTCTACGGCAACGTGACACCCGCCAGCATCACTTTCGACAACAACGAGAAGAACTTCATTCTCAGCGGCGACAGCATAGCCGGCGAGCCGACCTTGACCAAGAGCGGCGAGGGCCAGCTGACCATTCGCAACCAGAATCACATAGGTAACACCACCATCAGCGGCGGCACGCTGGCAGTCAGCACGCTGGCCAACAACTCGGGCACTGACTACGGCGCACTGGGCAATGTCAGCAAGACCATCACCATCATGAACGGCGCCACGCTCTCGGCCACCGCCAGCACCGTGAGCGACCAGCCGATTATCATTGGCGAGGGCGACGGCAACATCAGCGTGAGCAGCGGTGCCACGCTCACGCAGTCGGCCTCTGTACGCGGTGCTTCGCAGGTGCTGACCAAGACGGGCGGCGGCACGTTGGTGACACCCACCACGCTCGGTGTCAAGCGGCTGGTGGTCAGGGCGGGTACCGTTCAGGCCACCGAGAACGGTAGCAGCATCATCTGCCTGCCCGACACCGTTGAGTTCCAGGGCGGCACACTGCGCGACCCTGTGAGCATCTACTCCTACAGCACCAACAACGCCCACTTCGTAGTGCCGGCCGGCCAGACGGGCACCTTCTATGCCGACTCCCGCTGCAACTACAAGGGCAAGCTGAAGGGCAGCGGCACGTTCAACGTCTACGCCACCAGCGTGCGCGGCTATTTCCAGGGCAACTGGTCTGAGTTCGAGGGTACGCTCGTGCCGGGCACGTTCTCCAGCGACAACTACGACGACAACTTCTTCTTCGACAACAACTACGGTCTGCCCAAGGCCACGCTCCGCCTGAACAGCGGCGTGACCTTCGACAACAACGGCCACAACGTGACCGTTTCCCGCGTCACCGGCACGGGTACGCTCGGCGGCAACGGCACATATACCATTGGCAGCAACGACGACGACATCGAGGCCACCTTCGCCTCTAACTCGCCCATCACCAAGCGCGGCAACGGCTACATGCGCATCAGCGCTGCCGGCCGGCTCACCAAAGCCTTGACCGTGGAGGGCGGCGAGCTGCGCTTCAGCACCTCGCTCACCTCTTCGCTGCTGGGCTCCAGCACCCTGACGGTCAAAGGCACGGGCAGCATTGTGGGCAGCGGACAGCTGGCCTCGCTGACCATGGAGCAGGGCACGGCCGTGACACCTTGCTACGTTGACATTGACGACGGCTTTGTCTTGCCCGCCACGCTGAAGACCACCGGCGCCGCCAAACTGGCGCAGGGCGTGACACTCACTTTCCTGATAAAGAGTGCCGACAGCTACTCGAAGCTGCAGCCGAAGTTCTTCACCATGAACGGCACGGTCTGCCTGGAGTTCATCGACGGCTATGAGCCGGCTGCCGGCGATGCCTTCACACTTTGGGAGGGCGACTCCTTCCTCGGAACGCCCACACTCGACCTGCCTGACCTGCCCGACGGCCTCTACTGGGATGCCACCGCCCTGTTCGAAAAGACAGGTGTGCTGCGCATTACCGACGATGCCGCCGTGGGTATTGGCCGTCTGGCCGCCGATGCCGAGGTTGCCTGCGAAGTCTACACGACCGGCGGACAGCGTGTGCTGACATTGCAGACACGCAAACAGGCCGTGCCCGCACAGCTGCGCAACCGAGGTCTGCGCGCCGGCACATACATTGTGAAGATGCACACCAGCACCCGCACGGAGGTCATGAAGGTGGTCATTCGCTGAGGCTCTGCCCCCGCAGATTTCTCAGTTCCCGCCTCGCGCGCGTGCGTATTATAGTAGCTAAACAAACTGGTCTCCCTACACCCTCAACACCCGCAGCACCCCGACTCTGGGCAGCGGGTGCAGGGCGGGGTGTAGGGAGAAATTGCTACCCAACACCCCAAACGGCTAATAATGGCTATTGAAAATCAATCACTTACAGCAGTTGGGTGTCGGGGGTGTTGAGGGTGTAGGGCAAGTAGTTTGTATGGCTACTATA
>JAFLSH010000002.1 GCA_022511055.1 Prevotella sp.
CAACAACACCAATGTGCGTGTCGCGGCTCTTCGACTCCTCGATAGTGATAACACCGTCCTTCGACACCTTGCGCATAGCCTCAGCCAGCAGCTCGCCAATCTCCTTGTCGTTGTTGGCGCTGACAGTGGCCACCTGCTCAATCTTGTCGTAGTTGTCGCCCACCTGCTCGGCGCTCTTGGCAATGTGTTCGGTCACGGCCTTCACGGCCTTGTCGATGCCGCGCTTCAGGTCCATCGGGTTGGCACCGGCGGTCACGTTCTTCAAGCCTTCGCTCACAATGGCCTGTGCCAGAATGGTGGCAGTGGTCGTACCGTCACCGGCATCATCGCCAGTCTTAGAGGCAACGCTCTTCACGAGCTGGGCGCCCGTGTTCTCGAACTTGTCTTCCAGCTCAATCTCCTTAGCTACGGTCACGCCGTCTTTGGTAATCTGGGGAGCCCCAAACTTCTTCTCAATGACAACGTTGCGGCCTTTCGGGCCAAGTGTCACCTTCACTGCGTTAGCCAACTGGTCTACGCCCTGCTTCAGCAGGTCGCGGGCCTCAATATTGAATTTAATCTCCTTTGCCATCTTTACTATCTGTTTTTTGTGGTTTACTATAATTTCTACGATTTCCGTTACTTACCAATGACAGCAAGCACATCGCTCTGGCGCATCATGAGATACTTCTCGCCTTCGAACTCGAACTCCGTGCCGCTGTATTTGCCATAGAGAACTTCGTCACCTGCCTTCAGCACCATCTCTTCGTCTTTGGTGCCATTGCCTGTGGCTACAACACTGCCGTGAAGCGGCTTTTCCTTGGCGGTGTCAGGAATAATGATACCACCGATTTTCTCTTCTGCCGGTGCGGGCTTTACCAGCACGCGGTCTGCTAATGGTTTAATGTTCATAATGTAGTTTATTGTTTAATGATTTACTATTATAATTTACTTTCCTGGATTACAGTTACATCTGAATTCCGTTAGCCAATATGCCAAAACCGTGCCAAAACATCACGGCTGACATTTTGGCACGGCTTTTCCTGTTGTCTTCGGTCTTACCGCAGGTGTGTCTTACTCATTCTTCAGATATTCTATGATATAGGATATCTCGTCTGCCATCTGCGTGGGGCTGCCATGATAGCCATTGCCCATCCAGCGGATATGGCCCCGCTTGTCGAGAATCACCTTCAAGGGAATGCCAGAGGTGTGGAGTACACCTGCCACAGACTTGTAGAGTTTGTCTTGGTGGCCTACCTCGCCTTCATCATAAAGCACGGTGAAGGTGAAGCCTTTCTCCTTGATAAACTCCTCGGCCTTCTTACGATAGTCAGCCTTCATCTCCTGAGTGTCAACGAAATAGAACTCTACATCCTTATCGTCTTTCCAGCGGTCGACAGTCATCTGCCCGCCGGGCATTGATGCCTTGCAGGGGGCACACCACGTGGCCCAGAAGTCAAGAAACACGATTTTGCCCTGTTTGTCGGCCAAGTTGACACGCCCGCCGCCCATGCGGTCAAGCTCACACAGAGTTACCGGCAGGTCTATCATCTCGGCAATGGCGTTGGCGCGGTCTTGTGTCAGCTTGTCAGCATTCTTCAGCGAAGCCAGATACTGGTCGAAGTCTCCATTCGGGGTCTGCTTCAGGTAGTCAGCCTTCAGCAAGTCGAGCATGGTCTGCGTAACGGCATCTTCCGGCACACACTTCTTGATGTAGGGAATCACCTCATTCTGCCGCCCCAGGTGTTGCAGCAGCTGCACATAGATGTCGGCATACTCTGAAGTTTTCCAGTAATAAGGATAGACCATCTGCATGTATTTCATAGCCTCTTCCCACTTGCCCAGCGCATTCAGCACACGGGCGTGTGCATAAAGAGCCATCTGGAAGTGTTCCACGCGGTAAGCCTTCCACTCTTCCGGCGAATAGAGCTGCATTTCGTGGGTCAGCTGCGGGCGGGTCATGATTTCCTCAATGAGCATCTCAGAATAAGGCAGCGCCTTCTCGGCAGAAATCTGCCCGTTGGTAAAGGGAATCTCCACCACGTGCCAGTGAGTGGAAATCATCTCATCGTATGGGATATCGTGCAGGAACTTAGGCAGATTCGAGTAGTCATCGGCCCGCATGATGCGGTCATAGATAACGGCGCGATATATCTTTGCATAGAACAGGTCGCTGGTAAACGAGTGAACATCCTGGAACTTGGCTGTCGGGAAGCGCTTGATGAACTCTATGAAATCTTTCTGGGCCTGAGCAGAGGTCGGGTCATCAGCTTCGCGTGTCTTCACGCTGCCAAACAGATTCTGGATTCTCAGCAACTCCTCGTCTCTTGAGAGGATACCGTCTGGGAACTCCTTCTTCTCGCGTGCCAACACCTGTGCGGCCAGCACAGAGTCGGCCAGTGTACGGCGGGCGAAGTCATAGATGTCGGTCAGCTGCTGGTCGGTCAGCTTCAGTTCCTTATCGTTCAGATAGTAGACTATGTTGTCTCTCAGCTTGCGGGTCTGTTCACTCAGATTAGCCCTGAGAAGTGTTCCAGTCAAGTTCTTGACCTGCCGCATCTGGGCGTATGGGAACTCAACAAACTCGTTGTTAAACCACATCAGCTGTGCTTCCGGGGCAATGGGTGCGGCTGTGGAGTCTTCCATCATGCCAGGCAGATTCTGCCCTGACTGCTCCGTGCGCAACAAGGCCCAAGCCGTGCGCGCACCCTCTTTGCCTTTCTGGTCTTTGTTGAGTACAAACGAAGTGTAGGTGGCCGGCCAGCCCCAGTCTGTCAGCCCATTGGCGCAGAACTTTGCCGTAAGCAGCACCGCATCTTCCGGCACATCAAACGTGCCTATCCACTGGCCTTCCACTTGCCGTAATGGCAGGTCAGTGGCCTGCCACCAGTAATTGCGGTAGACATAAAGCACACACTTCAGGTTTGTCTCGTTCTCGAGTACAGTGCCTGCCGGGTTGTAAACAATCTGCTGCCCCTTAGCACCTTCAATGACAAGGTCTGGGGCAAACTTTGCCTCTGCCATAGCGAGTGACATCTGGAGAATCACAACTGACAGACTTAACAGTAAACGTTTCATATTCTTCTTGATTCTTTTAGTTTAACTTCTGCATATCATTCCCTGTTTTTCAAATCTCTGCCGTGTCGGCCCTGCCTTGCGGCTTGACACACATGCTGACCACACGGCCAAAACCCGTAAACACATTGTAGGGAGCCTTCAAGTTCCCATCAGCATCATCACGGTTGTTCAGCCTAAGCGTGGTGCGGTTGATGGGAAACTCATAGACCTTTCCCTCCGTGCCGTTCCACGTAGCCACATAGAGCAATGTGCCACTGACAGCCTGCAAGTTGGCAGTGTAGTACTCCACGTTATAGATTTTCATTGCCGTGATTTCCTCGCCTTCCGGGAAGGGGTCGTTCAGCAAGATGGCTTTCTGGGCGTTGAAATCATAGCTGTAGAGATTGCGCGGTGTAGCATAAATCAGCGTATTGGCGGCATAACGGCCACACTCCAGGAACAGCGCCTCATCACCACCCTCGGCGGCAGAGAAATCATACTTGGCAGCCGCCTGCCGATAAACCTGCGGATTAACCTCTTCGTTACCGTTGGCATCAGTCGTTGTGCTGGCCACGTTGAAACGCATGCGGTAAAGGTGGCGCTTGGTACCATCAGTAAACAAGGCGTATGCCAAAGCGCCGTAGTTTCTGCCCATCCACAGCATATCCATGCCGATGTTATTCACATCGAAATAGGTCGTTTTGTTGTCTTCTTCTTGCTCATTGAAGGCAAAAATGGCGGGCTCAGCATCGTAGTTGCTGGCCACCTTGACAAAGCGCTTGCCAATCTCATCATAAAGAATAGCGCAATAGCCCGTCTGCGAGCCAAACAGCTCCGGCTGATAGACCCAAGGCGCAAACCGCATCTCACCCGTAAGACTGCTATTAGGCTTCAGTTCCCGCGAGAACTGATAGCCATACGACAGAGTAGCCTGCTGGTTTAATGCCCTGGCCTGACCGTTGTTGACCATGATAGTCACGTAGTTGTTGCTCTGTGAACGTTCTATCTGACTGACATCAATGACATCTGGCGCCACCATGAACAAATCGTTGTCGGCATGCTCCAACGTGAAGTCGGCAGAGCTGACCCGCGCCACCTGCCGGTCAGTCCATACGTACAGATTCTTGACCTGTGGCTCATAGCTGCTCTTTTCCACCAGCGAGAAGCTCACGCCCCTGGGAGTGCCTTTCAGTGACTGCCCGTTGTTGGCCGCCGCATAGGCATCCTTGATGTGGCGGTTAGCAGCAAATGCCGGCTCTGCGTAAGTGGAAGCCAGATAGTCGAGCCGGCAGCGCCCGCCATCATCTTGCAGCACCATCAGCCCAGACAGTACGCTGGGCTGTATGGACAGCGAGTAGTGCGTGCGATAGGCCACGCCCGTCTGCCTGTCTGTCACTGTCAGCACCAAGGCATAGTCTGTGGTGCTGGCCGGCCGGGTAATCATAGTGTTCAGTGTGCGCTCTTCGCACAGCACCAACGACTGGGCTTCTGTGTTTGCCCAGTCATTGAGATACATTTCCCACTTGTAGCTAAGCTGTTCTTCAGCCATCTGCCCCTTCGTGAATGCCAGTTGCGGCTCGATGCGCAACGTGTCGTAGCGGTCTACGGCAAAGTGCGTACCCGCCGCAGGCGTTACCACGCTGATTTCGTTCAGCTCTGTGTAGTCATAGTTGCCCTTGTCTTCATAGCACGAGTGAAGCATGAGAAGCTGGGCCAGTGCGAGGCAGAGAAGCGCCACCCCACCCTTGCGGCTATTAACTGTTTGGCGCATAGTAAATCTCCTCCTTTTCTTCTGCTTGGTCATCTACATAGATAGGCCCGTGAGTTTTACGATATTCCTGATAAGCCTCATTCAGCTGGGCGGCAAACAGCTGCAGCTGGGCAGCGGTATAGAGCCCAGGCTCCGAGCCGTTGTTGAAGCGAGTGGCCTGTTCCCAGTCTGTCATGCCCAACACATCAATGGCAAAGCGGTATTTCGAGGTAGAGTACCGCCCGAAATAGTATGGCCAATGGGCAGGTCTCAACAGCATGTCGGCCCATGACAGCTTGAAGTTCAGCATATCGGGATTGCCTGTGGTAAAGTCATCGCTGTCAGTCATTTGCAGGTAGAGCGTAACGCTCTTATCCTGTGTGTCGGCCGTGCGCTTGATGAGTACGGGCAGGTAGCCCTCATACTGTCCGGCGGGAATCACGCCTTCCATCAGTTCGTAGTGCAGGGGTGTCTGCGCCGTGGTGCTGTCAGCCACTGCCATGGCCCTGAACGTGCGATTCCTATCGGCCGTGCGCCCCATGACCCGCACCTTGATGCGGACAGTATCCTGCTGCAATGCCGATGGCTTGAGCGCAAACGAATAGTTCATGTCTGTCACGATAGTTACCAGCGCCATGGCCTGCTCCGTCTCATAGAAATAGACACGGTCGTTCAGCGTGTAGTCTATGTGTTCGTTTTCCTGACAACCTGTCAGCCCGGCCATGCACCCGCAGCCCATCAAGCCCAGTGCCAGTAGCTTCCTTATCTTTGTAGTAATCATAACTCCTTGCTTTTTTAGTTTCTATCCGTTAGTTTTCCTCTGCCCTTCCGCCGTATTCCACTTCATCATCGGGCAACTGCCACACATAGTCAGGCTGCTGATAGCTGTAACTCACCGTGCCGCCGCTGGCCGTGGGTATGGGAATCTGCCCGTAGTTCAGCCGCTTGTAATAGTAATAGAGCTGCCCTTCACCCATGAATTCCTTGACATATTCCTTCCATATTTCCTCCTGTGCCTCCTCTTCGGTCAGCGCCAGGCTCAGTCCGTCTGTCAGGTTGCGGTGGCTGCGCACGGTGTTCAGCAGCTGCATGGCCGCAGCCACATCATGGTGCTGCCGCAGCTGGCACTCGGCTGCCACATAGTAAGCCTCTGACAGCCGCAGCATGGGAATGCGGAACATATAGTTGGTATTGCCGCCAGAGGGTTGCATGTATTTCGTGGAGTAGTACTTCCCATCAAGCTCCTGTGTCTGGTAGGCATAGCGGTAGTCGCCAGAGAATCCGGGCTTAAACAGTTCGTAGACAGCCTGGTAGCTGGCTTCTGACATGATAAGCGATGACATATTGTCACTGGTGAAGTATGTGGAGTAGCGCGAGCGCAGGCTCGTGTCGTAGAGCGCAAAGAGCAGTTCCTCTGAGAAGATGCGGTTGCGCTGTGCCGTTTCCGCCACATTGATTTCACCATCAGGCGTGAAGTAGAACGTCTGCTGTTCCACCACTTCCATGGCCTTGGCCAGTGCCTCGGCATGCCGCCCCATGTAGAGATAGATGCGGGCCTGCAACAAGCAGACGGCATAGTAGTTCAGCTTCAGCCCCCGGTCGCGCTCATAGCTTTCATCGGGCGTGGCTGCCGCAGCCTCGCCCGCCATGCCTGCCCTGACAGGGTCTACGGCCAGTTCCCGCTCAGCCACGCTCAGGTCGGCCAGGCATTTCTCCAGCACATCAGCCACCGTGGACAGAGGTGTTACATCAGCGGTCAGGCTGGTCATATAGGGCACACACTTATGCTGCGGATTCTTGGCGTATGGCTCACCCCAGAGGCGCGCCAAGTCGAAATGCAGCAGGGCGCGCAGCCCGTAAGCCTCGCCGCGAATCAGGTGGTAGTTCCTGCCAGCAAAGGCAGCAGGGTCAGCCTGGTCGATACGGCTAATCAGCTCATTGTCATTGGCTATGGCCGTGTACATCTGCCGCCAGACAGCGGCAATGCGCCCTTCAACGCCGCTGTTCTGATAGTCAAACGCCATGTCATACTGGTACTGGTTGTTTTGCGCCATGCCCGTGTAGTACTGCGCCATGGCATCGAGCATGCCGTATGTCAGTTCCTGACCGTAAGCCGGGGTCTGTGCCATGAGCAGATAGACACCCGTAAGCGCATCTTTATAGCCCTGCTCAGACGCAAAGTTGTCATCACTTTTTATCTGGGTCTTCGGGCTGACATCGAGCCATTCTGAGCAAGAGGTTGCAAGCAGCAGGCCGCCAACGCCCACAATGAGCGGGAAGCCTACTTTCAGCCGCCACAGGCCGCGGGGCTTTCTGAATAATCCTGTTATCGTTCTTATTGTCATTTCAGTGTTTCTGTTTCTTGTTGATGATGTCTCTTTTCCTTTATCCACGTTCAAAACTCAGCTGCCTCAGAATCTTGCCGACAGCGTGAACGAGAAGGTGCGGGCTCGCGGATAAGACAGTCCCCACTCTTTCTTCACGGTCGAGAGCCAGCCGATATCGTTCATGGTGGCCGACAGCTTCAGGTATTCCAGCGGACTTTTCTGCACCCACGGCAGCGATGAGAAATCGTAGCCGATGGTGATGACCGAGAAGGCCAGCTCGTTGTAGTCTTCAACGAAGCGGCTGGTGGGCTTAGTGACACCCGTATCCTTAATGCTCTTGAACTTAGCCACTTGCCCGGGCGTGTTCCAGCGTTCAGTGAGTACGCGCTCGTCTACGTTCCAGTTCATGACATCAACGTTCTCCACCTTGTCGACCAGCGTGGAGTTGTAAATCTGCCCGCCCAGCTTGTAGCTGAACGAACAGCTGGCTTCCAGATAGTGCCAACGGGCAGAAAGACCGAAGTTGCCCTGATACTTCGACTGCGAATCGCCGCAGACCACCTGGTCGGCCGATGACCACTCAAACGTAGTGCTGCCATCTTTCTTGATAAACACTTCCTGGCCGGTAGTGGGGTCGATGCCCGCCGAGCGCACCGCCCAGAGAGCCGACATGGACTGCCCCTCTTCGTAGCGCGTGGAGACCCGGCGCTGCTGTGCCTGCAACTCCGTGCTGCCCCCGGCATAGTCATCCTTTGCCGCATCCTGTGCCTCGTTATATGCTTTCAGCGCATTCGAAATCTTTGAAATCTTGTTGGTGTTGTGCCCCACGTTCCAGAACAGGTTGACCGTGGTGCGGCTCTGCGGCAGACTCAGCAGCCTATAGTTCAAAGTCAGTTCATAGCCCTTGTTGATGGTCTCGCCCAAGTTCTCCTTGAACGACGAGAAGCCCGACGAAGGTGCCAGCGTGACATCAGTCAGCAAGTTGTCTGTCAGGTTGTTGTAGTACTCAAAGCGCCCGCTCAGCCTGTTGAAGAGCGTGATGTCAAAACCGATGTTGCGTTCCAGCTGCCGCTGCCACTTCAGGTCGGGATTGGCCAGCGCCATGAGCGTTACGCCCATGTCGCCGTTGTAGGTACGGTCAGTGATGTAGCTGTAGGTCGACAGAGCCTGATAGGAGTTGAAGTTCTGCGAGCCCGTGCGGCCGATGGAGGCGCGCACCTTCAGGTAGTTCAGCACCTTGTTGCCCTTCAGCCACGGCTCGTGGTGCAGGTTCCAGCCGATACCCGCCGACCAGAACGAGCCCCACTTGTTTCTTGCCCCAAACATTGAGGAGGCGTTCAGGCGGTAGCTCACATCGGCCAGGTAACGGTCATCAAAACTGTAGTTGGCCGCCCCGATGACACCGATGCTGCGGGTGGTACTCTCAGAGCCGCCGGGCTTGGAGCCATCGGCGTAGCCGTTGCCAAACGAGATGAAGTCCATGCGGTCTGAAGGGAAGCCGATGGTCTGGAAACTCTCGGTCTCGCTGCGCGCCTGCTCAATGGAGTACTGCAAATTGGTGAACAGCATGTGCTTGCCGCGGGTGAGCGAATAGTTGACACCCAAGTCGGCGTTCACCTGATTAGACTGGCCGTGGCTCTGCGCGTATGAGCCGCGATTCAGGTATTCCTCTGACGAGGGCAAGATGCTGGCGTACTGCGAGTTGGAGGCCGGCGTAAAGACATCGCTCTTGTCCTTGCGGACAGTCAGCCCCACGCGCCCGGTCAGCTTCAGGTTTTCCAGCAGATTCCACTCCGTGTAGAAGTTCTCGGTGATGAGCGTGTACTTGGACTGGTTTCTGGAGTTCAGACCGGCATCATAGAGCGGATTCCACGTGCCGTTGGAATATTGGCGTATGAGCTGCCCCTCTTCATCATGGATGCGCCAGTAGGGATTCATGCGCGAATAGAGCGAGAAATCGCCGTAGGGCGACTCCGTGCCCGTGTTGTCGTCAATGGTCAGCTGGTTGCGGAAGATGAGCGACTTCAGCCGGTAGCTCAGCGTGATGTTTCCGCTGACGGTGCGGCGGTCACTGCCCTTCATGACACCCGCAATGTCATTATAGCTGAGCGAGGCCGAGTAGAGCATGGCCTGGTCACCACCATCAAGCATGAGCGAGTGGCGCTGGCCGACACCCGTGCGCAGCGGCTGCGACATCCAGTAGCTGTCGACCCCGCGCGCCACCTCTTTCAGCAGTTCATAGTACTGGCCGGTCAGCTGCGACTGGTCATAGGCATTCGACTCATGCGTGTATTTGCCTGCCAGCAGCTCAGCCTGCAGCTTGCCGGCGGCGTTGGTCAGGTGGTAGCTGTTCAGGTCGGGCACGGTCAGCTCCACACTGCCGTTGTAGCTCACGCGCAGGCGGCCCTGCTTGGGCTGCACCGTCTCGACGACTACCACGCCGTTGGCCGCCTTCGAGCCATAGATGGCCTTGGCTGCGGCATCTTTCAGGATGGTGATGCTCTGGATGAGATTCATATCCATGTCGACAATCTTCTCCAGCGAGGTTTCAAATCCGTTGAGGATGAAGAGCGGCAGATTGGGCGAAGTCTCGTAGTCGCTTTTCAGGTCGATGCTGCTCTGGCCGCGGAACTGCACATCGGGCATGGTGTTGGGGTTTGACCCCATGTCGACATTCTCGTTGATGATGAACGAGGGGTCCAGATTTTTCAGGCTTTGCAGGGCATTGACACTGCCGTTCATGCGAATCTGCTCGCCTGTGAACGTTGCGGCAGAGCCCGTAAAGGTTTCGCTGCGGCGCTGGAACATACCGTTGCCCACCACTTCGACACCTTTCAGCTGTGCCACATCATCTGACAGCGCCACATCAATGACCCGGCTCTTGCCGACACGCACTTCACGCGGCACCATGCCGACAAACGAGACGACCAGCACGGAGCCTTCGCGGGGAACACTGATTTCGTAGTTACCCACATCTGTTGTGATGGCATTCACCTGCGTCTGGCCCTTCAGCACCACGCTGGCACCGGGCAGAGGGTCGCCCTGGCGGTCGGTCACCTTACCGACAATGGTTACCGTGCGGCCATGCTCCGACTGCTGCAGCGACTGTTTCTGAAAGAAAATCATCACTTGCCGCTGCGACACCTTGTAGCTAAGTCCCGTACCCTTCAGCAGTCGCTCCATAACCTCGTCTATGGGCTGGTTAGTGGCATCGATGGTGGCCTGCTGCTGCAGACGCTCACGAACAGCCTCATCAAAGACGAAGACGTAGTTTGAAGTCTGCTCAATCTTGTCCATAATCTCAGTGATGGGGCGTTCCGTTGCGCGAATGCTGACCGCCGTCTGCGCCGACAAACGGGTCGCACACACCACACTGACAAGAGTGAGTACCAATAGTAGTTTTCTCATGAGTTGGAAAAATTGCAATTTCTGTTTTCTCTAATTACATAAGACACACAACTTTGGCAAACATCATCGCTAATTGCGGACTTTATGAAAAACACTGGATTTTTTCTGCAAAAACCCGCCACTTTAGCAAAAAAACTCCGTGAGTTTCGGGCAAAACTCACGGAGAAATTTTCAAAACTCCCATACTATTTTCCAATAGTCATGGAGTTTTCGCCGAAACTCGCCGCAGTTCTACCAAATTTACAATCTGGCAGAACAATTGGCCTAACTTCAGGACAAATTATCGCGCGCATGCGTATTATAGTAGCCAAACAGGCTGAACACCCTGCACCCTCGACACCCTCAACACCCTGGGGGTGTCGGGGGTGTCGAGGGTGCAGGGCAAGTAGTTTGTATTAACTATATATGCGCATACGCGCGCGTAAGGGGAAACAAGCTACGTTCCGCCGGGAAAAGAAAAAACCATCCCGAACACCTTCACGGTGTCCGGGATGGTCCACTTGTATAGTTCCTGAAAAAGAGAGAATTATTTCACCACTTTCTTCACCTCGTTGCCCTGGCGGACAATGTAGAGCTGGCGGCCGTTGGCGTTCTGCACGCGCTGACCCTTCAGGTTGTAGACTTCCACCTGTGCGGGCTTGCCGTTGACCGTGATGTTCTGAACACCCGTGCCGTCGCCACCGTTGGCCAGGTCATAGACATTCACCTCCACTGCGTTTGAAGGCTGCGATTCGCCAGTAGCATAGACAGCGCAAATCCAGATTTTGCAGGTGGGGCCTGTGCCGAGGCTTACGGTCTCGTAGGTGTCGGGGTCGTAATAGGTATCCTCGAAGGTGGTCCAGTAGAAGTTCTGGCGGTCGGTCACCCACGTGTTGACACTGTTGTAGTTGTCGAGCAGCTCATCCTCGCCCCTGGCCTGAATGTAGCTGGCGCTGGGATACCAGGTCTCGCCGTTCTGCTTGTCGACATAGACCTTGTAGTCCGTGATGGCAGAAGCACCCTCGGGAACATCCCAAGAGAGTGTCAGGTTGTAGTACTGTGAAACGTAGCCGTAGCTCTCCACGTCAACCTTCTCGGCAGCCGTCACCTTGAAGTTCTCCATCGGCAGGTTGCCCTCGTCCTTCACGCTGACCTTCACGAAATCAGAGAGGTTCTTCGGCTCGCCGCCGACAACAGCCTGCACGGCAATCTGATGCTCGCCGTCGCTCAGCAGCGGGGTGATGAACTCAGTCTTGCCTTCCACCTCAGCCTCGTTGTTGTCATACATGACAATGTACTTCTCGGCGCCGCTGACAGCATCCCACTTGACATAGACCTCATTGTTGTCAATGGCCTCGGCCTGCACGTTCTGAACCACAAATGCCGGGTCGACCGTAGCATAGGTGTAGCGCCACTCAATCTCTGACTGATAGCGGCCACTGTTGATTTCCGTGCGAGACTTAACGGTGCCATCCGTGTTGTACACATAAGTGATGGTCAGGTCGGCCTGGTCATACTCGTGGCCGGCCTCAGCCGTCACATCATAGTAGCCAGAGGTGGTCTTGACCAGCTGGCCGTTCTCGTAAACGTTATATTCAAATGTGTTGGGGGTTGTGTATTCGCCGGTCTCGGCATCTGGCAGCATCTGGATTTTGGCAACCAGCTGCTTGCTGTCGTTGAAAGTCAGCTGATAGTGCGACTCGTAGCCGATAACCTCTTCGCCGTCGGTCACGCTGAAGCTGCGCATCACGGTGTATTCGCCGTTTTCGTAGCCGTCATAGTAAGTGCCGCTGGTATAGGTTACATTGCCTTCATTGTCAAGGCTCTGGGTAGTCTGCTTTGTCTGGTTGCCCTCGCTGTCGTACTCGTAGCTGACCCGAGTGGTTGCACAGAACACACCACCCGATGTACTCCACTGCTCGCGCGTAGCCACTCTGCCGTCGGCATTGTAGGCGTAGCGATACTGGGCATAGCTGTTGCGCTCCATGACCTGAACCCCGCCGGCATTGTAGTAATAGCGGTTGTAGTCGTGAAGGGTCGGCTCATCAAGGCGCTTGTAGACATAGCCCCAAGAGCCGTCTTCACCTTGCTCGTATGAACTCTGGAGCCAGCTCCAGCCAGTCACGTCAACCAGCACCGTCTGCTGTGCCTGCGCACTGGCGGCGGTCACTGCCAGCAGGGCAGCAGCCGCAAACTTACGTAAATTTCTCTTCATAAGCATTTTTTCTTTTTAAAAAGTTTGGTTAAAAAATATATTAAATAATTCTTTCTCGCTCGCCCTTTCGGGGGAATTTCTTTGTATTATGACACACAAAGACAAAATCTATCATCAAAAAAATGATATTATTTTCAAAAAAACGCCAAATTCATAGCATTTTATCACTTTTTTAAGGTAACTTTGCGCCAAATTCACAGAAAGACTTGCAGACCAATGGCATCTATTTGGGATAAAGCCTTCAACAACTCTAATAATAGTATGCGTGCGCAAAGAAACGCCCACGAGCGCATGCTGTCGCTATATTCCGAATACGCCGATGACCTGCTGGCCTACGGCACAGGGCTGGGATTCGGGCGCGAAGACATAGAAGACACACTGCAAGACGTGTTTTTCAACCTCTATCAGCGTGACCCGCAGCTGCAAGAGGTACACAACGTGAAGGTCTATCTGTTCACGGCGCTGAAAAACCGCCTGCTCAACACCACCCGCCGCCAGCACATGGACAGTCTTGACAGCGAGCCGTATGAGCATTTCGATGTCAGTGTCACCATCAACGACCTGCTGGAAGACGAGGAAGAACGGCAGCGGCTGAAGCTCAAGGTAGAGCAAGGCATGGCACAGCTGACACCCCGCCAGCGCGAGGCCGTCTATCTGCGCTACATCCAGGAGATGAGCTATGAGGATATTGCCGTGCTGTTGCAGATGACCAAGCCGTCAGTCAGAAACCTGGTGTCGAAAGGGCTCATCGAAATGCGGAAAAATCTGGTCGCAAAAGAAATTTCTTTGCTTTTCTTGATGATATAAGCCGGCGGTCTGTGTCTATAAGAGTAAAGACATCGAAACCTATGGACTTCATAGACGAACTACTCGACAATGAACGGCTCAGCAGTCTGGAAAAAGACTTGGCGGCTGTCAGCCTGAACGATGTTCACTTCACTGACAGCGAGAAACAGCAGGCCATGCAGAAGCTGAGCCAGCGGATGGCCGACCATGACCGGCACAGCCGGTGGCGCCGCACGGCGGTGGCCGCCGCACTGGCAGCGACACTCGTCGCCGCAGGCGCTACACTGTGGAACTTTGGCCACAGGCAGGCGGAAAGCCGGCAGCAGATGGGCCATGTCGTTCCGCGTAACCTCGATATGGTGCTGACCACTACAGACGGGCACGCCCTGAACCTGAGCGAAGGCGGCCAGCTGAGGTGCAGCGAACTGGGCTACCTGACCATCAAGTGGCCCGGGCAGACACTGGTGTGTACGCCATCGCCACAGCCGGAACAGAAGGTAAGCAACGGGCAACTGTGCGAGCTGCGCGTACCCGAAGGCAAGCGCACGCAGATAGAGCTGGCCGATGGCAGCCGCGTGTGGGTCAACTCTGCCACCACCATCAGCTTCCCCATCAAGTTCGAGGGAAACGAGCGGCACATACGTGTCGATGGCGAGGTCTATCTGGAAGTGGCTCACAAGGCTGACTGCCCCTTCCGCGTCGAAGCCAACGGCTTCACGGTCGAGGTGCTGGGCACTAAGTTCGGCGTAACCGCCTACCCGGCGCTCCAGCCGCCGCAAGTGGTGCTGGCCGAAGGGCGCGTCGAGGTGGTCAGGGGTGACACGGCGCGCTATCAGCTGCAACCCGGCCAGCTGCTCACCTTAGGGCAGCAGCCGCAGATAGAGGAAGTGGAAGCCTACACCTACACGTCGTGGAAAGACGGGCTGCTCTACCTCAACGGCACCACACTGGGCGAGATTCTTAACTGGCTGGCCAAGCAGTATGCCGTCGACATCAACTGCGCACCCGGCAGCTCGCGGCTGAAGGTCTACGGCAAGCTCATCCTGGAAGACAGGGTCGAAGAGGTGCTGAACAATCTGACCGTCATTGAGCCCATACGCTATACCATACGCAACAACCAGATTTTTGTTGACGAGAAATAATTCACAACCACAAATATTAAGACCATTAAGATAAGCATGAAGAAACTGATAACGGGCTTATGTCTGTTCTGTGCCACTACCCTGCTGGCGCAGGGCAACATCAGCGTACAGGCCACAGACCGGCCCATCAGCGAGATTATCAGGCTGATTGAGCAATCGAGCAATTATGTGTTCGTCTTCGATGAAACGGTGCGCGACTTGCTGGCCAGCCGCGCCACCATCAATGCCACTGACCAGCCCATCGGCCAGATTATGGAACAGCTGCTCAAGGGCACAGACCTGGAGTATAAGACATCGCAGCGGCAGGTCATGGTGTTTCAGAAAAGCCAGCAACTGCCTGACAGCCAGAAGTTCTTGGCAGAGGGAACGGTATATGACAGCAACGGCGAGCCGCTGATAGGCGCCAGTGTCTATGTCAAGGATGCCGAGGTGGGCACGGTCACTGATGAGCGCGGGCATTACAGCATCCGTGTGCCGTCAGGCCGCTCGGTGCTGCGGTTTACCTACATCGGCTATGATGCCTTGGAGATGCAGGCCGCTGAGGCCAAGGCCAAGAAGGTCAGTCTGCACCTCAGCTCCACCAGTCTGAAAGAGGTAACGGTGGTCAGCGATGGCTATAACACCATAGACAAGCGCCTGTCGGCCAGTTCGACCTATACCGTCAAGGCAGAAGACATACAGATTGCCAACGTGCCAAACGTGTCGAACATGCTGCAAGGCCGTGTGCCGGGCTTGGCAGTTGTCGCCCCCTCAGGCTCACCCAATGCAGCGCCGAAGATGCGCATGCGCGGCTCATCGACCATCCACGGCGATGCAGCGCCCGTGTGGGTCATTGACGGGGTCATCTGGGAAGAGACTGTCAACGTGTCCAATGATGAAGTGAACGCCATACTCCGCGGCAACCAAAGTCTGGATCAGGTCAATGAGAATGCCAGCCTCTCGCTGTTGGGCAACGCCATCACGGGGCTGAACCCACACGATATAGAGAGCATCACCTTCCTGAAAGATGCGTCGGCCACGGCCATCTATGGCACCCGCGCCGCCAACGGTGTCATCGTGGTGAAGACCAAGCGCGGCCGGGAAGGCAAAACTCAGGTGAACTTCTCAAGTTCGCTGGGCTTCACGTCACGGCCCCGCTACAGCCAGTATGACATGATGAACTCACAGGAACGCATACAGCTGTCAAAAGACATGATGGCCAACGGCTATGTGTTCGATGTGCAGCCTTACGCAACAGGGTTTGAAGGCGCACTGTTCGACCTCTATGCCAAGAACATCAGCGATGAGGAGTTTGCCGCCCGTGTCACCGAGCTGGAGACAAGAAACACAGACTGGTTTAAGAAACTCTTCCAAAACGCTATCAATCAAGACTATAACGTCAACGTGTCTGGCGGCGGCGGGCAGACCCGATACTACACTTCGCTGGGATATAGTGATGCCCGTGGCTCGTCGAAAGGAGACCTGATGCGCCGCTACAACATGAACATGAGCCTGGATACGCGACTATGGAATGTGCTGCAAGTGTCGACCAGACTGATGGCCAGTGACCGCACCAGCGATGGATTCTACATGGTAAACCCATTCGACTATGCCATCTACGCCGCCCGGACACTGGACCCACAGGAGTATTACACGCAGACACAGACCCGCATCGAGGGCACAGACAACAACTACATGCTGCGCTACAACATCTTCAACGAACTGGAACACACTTCGAACACCACAAACGTCAGGCAGACCAATGCGCAGATTAGCCTCAGGGCACAGCTGGCCAAAGGGCTCTTTGCCGATGGTATGCTGAGCTACAACCTGTCGAACACCAGCCAGCGCCAGTGGGCAGACGAGAATTCATACTACATCAGCGGCATACGCGGCTATGAAGTGGGCGCGGTGCTGCCCGGCAGCGCTGATGAACTGGCATCGAGACTGCCCCGAGGCGGCATACTGTTAGACGACCAGCAGAAGCAGACCTCATGGACTGCGCGCGCCCAGCTGAACTACAACCGCTCATTCGGCAGCCAGCAAGACCACACCGTGCAGGCCATGTTAGGCTATGAAGCGCGCTCAACAAGATATGATGGTCTGAAGGAGCAGGAGTACGGCTACTTCCCAGACCGCGGCAACAAAGTGAGCTTTGAATACAACAACTCTGTGTCGGGCTCAACTGACTGGCACGGCTCGCTCGACAAGCACACGGCCACCCTCGTCAGCACTTTGAGCAACACCATATCGGAATACGGCACACTGGTCTACAGCTACAAGAATCGCTACATACTGAACGCCAACCTGCGCATGGATGCCTCAAACCGTTTCGGACAATACACCAACCACAAGTTTCTGCCTGTCTGGTCGGCGGCCTTCCGCTGGAACATGGGCGATGAGCCATGGATGCCGCACACGGTCATCAACGACCTGAGCCTGCGGGGCAGCTTTGGCATGCAGGGTAACATCCCCACATCGGTAGGGCCAAACCTGGTGGTCAGGTATCCTTCCACGGTCGTCAACCGCTGGTCGGGCGAATACCAGCTGAACATATCACGGCTGCCCTATCCCAACCTGAGATGGGAAAAGACACGCACCATCAACCTCGGACTGGAATGGGGGCTGCTGAACGGCCGCATCACTGGTACTTTCGACTATTATCACAAGAAGGGTACTGACATTCTGTTCAAGCTGCCCGTTGCACTGGAATACGGTCAGGAAGAGGTCTACCGCAACGGCGCAGACCTGACAAACTACGGCCTTGAGCTGTCAATGACATTCATACCCATCAGAACGAAGGACTTGGAACTGAGCCTGACACCCATCTGGTCGAAGAACTCCAACCGCGTGGCCAGTGTACAGAAACAGGAATACACCATTGATGACTATCTGTCGGGCAATGCCTACGAAGAGGGAAAGCCCGTAAACGCCCTTTACTCATGGCAGTTCACAGGCATTGACCCAGCCACCGGCTACGCCACATTCGCCAACACATCGAAATCGCAAGATGCCGTAGGGCAAGTGCAGAGCATTCGTGATGTGCTGGTCTATTCTGGTCAGAAAGACCCGAAGCTGAACGGCGGATTCTCGCTGGCATTGCGCTACAAGCAGTGGTCGGTCAACACCATGTGGGCATACGCCCTGGGCAATGTAGTCAGGCTGAACTATCTGTTTGAGGGCAACAACCTGATGCCTCAACCATACGCCAACCTAAGCCGGAAACTGATGAACGCATGGCAGCAGCCCGGCGATGAGCTGACCACAGACATTCCCGGATTCAACCGTACCGGCGAGGCTGACTACTACCTGTGGTTTAACTACTCACGCGGCAATACGGGCATGGCCTCCGTCACTTCACGGTCGTCTTATTGGATGTATAATTACTCTGACCTGCGCATTGCGAAAGGCGACTTCCTGAGATGCCGCAACCTTAGTCTGAACTACAGCTTCCCATATAAGCTCATTCAGCACTGGAAGCTCAACGCCCTGTCACTATCGCTGAACGTGACCAACCCCGTGACTTTCTGTAGCAGCAAGTTCGATGGCCAAGACCCGGAAATCCAAGGCACTGGCACAACGGCCATGCCGATAACGCAGACCTACACATTCTCTTTAAACATAAGTTTGTAATAGCATGAAATACAGAATCTTTTATATAGCTGCACTGATGGCTTTGACTGCCTGCGGCGACTTTCTTGAAGAAGTGTCACAGGATGAGTTTGAGCCCAAAACGGCATCGGCCTATCAGGAGCTGATGAACGGTGAGGGTTACACCCCTAACTGCGTAGACCCGATAACCTACATGATGGATGATGATGTGCAGGGCTGCAAAGGCTCACGGTGGAATGAGACCCTCAGCGCCCGGCAAGCCATCTTTGAATGGCAGCCAGACTACTGGCAGGTGGAAAACGACTGCCAGCAACTGCTTGGCAATGTGAAGTACAGTTATCGCAACATTTACAAGACGATTGCTGCTTGCAATATCATCATTGAAAATCTGCCGGGCAGCGAGGGTAAGCAAAGCGACAAGAACGTGACCATGGCTGAGGCGAAGACCATGCGCGCCTTCTATTACTGGCGCTTGGTAAATACCTATGCCCTACCCTACAATGACACGCAGACCAACCCGGAAACCAATCTTGGCGTGCCGGTGGTGACAGAGTCTGAAGTGAAAGATGCCGGCGCACCAAGAGCCAGCGTGGCTGAGGTCTACCGCCAGATTGTAACCGACATAGAAGATGCCTGTGCGCTCTACGGAGATGACACGACTGACCGTGGAATCTACCGTATCAACTACACATCGGCTCATCTGTTAGCCTCGCGCATCTATCTGTTCACGGAGCAATGGGAAAAAGTGATTGAGCATGCCACAAAGGCGCTTGCCACAGCACCAGAGTTGGTTAACCTGAGAAGCTACAACATAGACAACAACATGTCGCCTACCAACGGTGTCATCTCGAAGAAGTTCCCTGAAACTATCTTTATCTGCGGTGCAAAAGTGATGAGCGGTGACTATGGGCTGCAGGGTACGCCTTTCGGGGTAAGCAAAGAGCTGGCCAACTCATACGATATCATGGACCGCCGCATGAACACTTACCTGGTACCCAGCGGCTATGACTACTATCCTTATCGCATCACGAAAATCTGTAGCGATGAGCATGAGTTTGTTTGGCGCACCGCCGAACTCTATCTGAACCGTGCCGAGGCATACATGAATCTCTACAAGCAGGGCAATAGCGAAGCTGGGCAACTGGCACTTGATGACTTGAACTGGCTGCGCCAAAACCGCTACCGCATCTACACAGATGTTGAGCTGACCACCGCTGACGACTTGCAGGAGCTGGTGCGCTCGGAACGGCGCAAGGAACTGTGCTTCGAAGGTTTTCGTTTCTTCGACTTAAAGCGCTATGGCATGCCGCGCATTGAACACACGCTGATTCCCGAGAGCGGCAATGCCGTTACCTATGTGCTGGAAGAGCGCGACCCTTCCTATTGTGTGCCACTGCCCGACAATGCGCTGGAACATAATGAGAACCTTGTACAAAACCCGTTGGCAAAACGCCGCGAAGGAATTACCAACTGAGAATAATGACTATCAATTGAGAACTATGACTACCGTAAACGTGATACAAAGACTTACGCATGGCATTAAGCGCCAGCTTACCCTTGCTTTGGCATGCACAACCATGGCCGTGGCCTTCATGGCCTGCGCCGAGGAAGAAATTACCCCATCTCCTGACAACAGGTTAGTGGAGTTCCCGCAAGGAAACCACGATTATGATGCAGAGATACTGGCTATCTACCAGAAATATGGTACGCAGCTGCTCTACAAATACAATGATGCCATGTTCCGTTGGCAGGTTACTGACCAGTTAGCCTATTTCAGCCGACCAGCTGATGAGTCTTATATTGCACAAGCCGTTAGCTTTATCCAGCATAATTGCCTTGACTTCTATAGTGAAGACTCGCTCAAGCTCTACCTGCCCTACCGCATCTATCTGGCCTCTGACTTAGGGCGGCTTTTCGAGTATTCGGGGCAAGACATAACTGGGGCTAATGTAAACATTAAAGACACCATCTGGCACACGGCTGCCACCAACGGCTATGCAAACATCTGCTTTGGGCTGGCCAGCCAGCGGCTGACAACATTAAGCCGCGACTCTCTCTGCCTGGCCAAAGGCGAGCTGAATGCTTCCATGATTGCCCACGCCATAAGCCAAGGCCACATCAGTGTGCCCGCTGCGTTCATAAAAGAAGAGGTTTCCGGCGTAAGCTGGAGCAACTACATAGGAAGCTACAACATTTATGGGCTGCTTGAATACATTGACCCAAAAACCATTCAGCCTGAACAAGACTTCGCACTCTTTCTGAAATATCTCATTGCCTACACGACAGAAGAGTTTGACAATAAGTTCACTACCAAGAGTTTCGATACTTCCGGCCGAATTGCTCGCAAGGCAGACATTGTCAGGGAGTGGATGCTTCAGGAGTATAACATCAACCTTGTCGACATGGCTGATACAGACATTGCTTTCTAATAAAAAAACTAATATTCAGAGACATGAAACGATTATTTTTAGCCACTTTGCTTGTGGCGGTAACAGGTGCGGCTAAGGCACAGAAGACGGAAAAGCAACTCATTGACGAAGAAGCGCGCTATCGCTATGAGCTGAAAGACACCCAAAAAGCTGACAGCCTGCATAGCCTGATAGTAAAAACCTTTCCCAACGGCTGGACTGTACGCCGCGATGCCTTCAGCGAGGCTTTCAACCACAAAGAAGACTACCACGAATACATTATCAGCTGCCTGAAGAAATACCCGATGGAAGAGTCGGCAAAACTCCCCGAGTATCAGGAATTTGTCTACTATAACGCCATCCGCTCCTTCGCCAGTGACTACTGTTCAGGCAAGTATGACCAACAGGAGTTCATTGACCTCATGCCGGGCATGGACTTTAAGACACTGGCCGAAGTCTACAGGACTACCTGCTACGTTTTTCACTTGAAAAAAGCCGTGAGCGATGATATACTGCTGCCTTTGGCTACGCCTCTTATTGCTGAAATGAGCAAGAAGCTCACCGATGGCACATACTGCGAAGAGGGCTACCGCACCAAAGAGCAGTCAGACTCAGTGGCGCGCCACTTGCTCGACATATCATTAGGCAGCTATGCAGACATTTTACTGTCGAAAGGCCAGCCCGCCGAGGCACTTCAGCAAATCAGCCTTATCACTCCCGAGCGCCGTTACCAAACGCCAGAGGTCAACGAGACACACGTTAAGGCACTGCAGCAGACAAACCAGAATCAGCTGGTGCCTGAGACAATGAAACTGTCTTTCCAGGCCAATGCCGTTACACCCGCCATGATGGATATGGTGCGCGCGGACTATGTACAGCGGCACGGCAACGACCAAGGCTTCGACCAATATCTCAGCACCCTGAGGTCAGAGAACGAAGTGGCTGCAATGAAAGCAGAAATCAGCAAACAGCTGATAAAAGAGCCTTATAAGCCCTTCAAGCTGAAGGATATGCAGGGAAAAGAAGTCAGCTCTGCCGACTGGCAAGGAAAGATTGTGGTGCTTGACTTCTGGGCTTCATGGTGCTATCCATGCAAAAGCGCGTTTCCCGGCATGCAGATGGCTGTCGACCGTTTCAAGAACGATTCCAATGTGCTGTTCTACTTCATAGACACCATGGAGAATGCCGATGGCTACGAACAGAAGGCGCGCGACTATATGCAAGAGAATGGTTTCACATTCCAAGTATTGTTCGATGCCAAGGCCGATGCCAGTAAACCCGGCAAGAACCAAGTGGTCTTCTCGCAGATGAATGACATCAACCACTCGATGGCCATTCCCCGCAAAATGATTCTCAAAGACGGCTTTGTTCGCCTCACGCAAGAGGGCTACGGAGGCAGCCCCAGCCGTCTGGCAGATGAAATAACCTACGCCGTAGAAATGCTTAAGGCCGAATAACCATTATGGCAAGACATACGTTACTCACCCTCATGCTGGCCTTCTGCTGTGCCAGCATGAGCGCACAGAAATTACCCGAAGAGAAGATTTCTATGACATTTTACGCTCTGCGTAACATGTATGTAGATAGTGTCTACGTTAGCCCGCTGGTAGAGCAGCAGATGAAAATCCTGATGCAGTGCCTGGACCCCCACAGCGAGTACCTGACACCTGAGCAGGCACGTGCCAACGAAGAGGTGCTGCTGAGCCCTACTGCACAAGGCCATACAGGGGCTGCGCTAACGACCACGTTAGATGCCCGAATGCTCGACAAGACAATAGGCTACATCAGCGTGGGCGTATTCATGCAAGATACGCCAGACCTTTTTGCCAATGCCATTGACAGTCTGCGCCGGCAGGGCATGAAGCGGCTCATACTCGACATTCGCAACAACCCCGGCGGCTTCTTCGATGCGGCGCTGGCCATGGCCGATGAGTTCTTGGCCGAAGGGTCACTCATGGTGACCACCGAAGGCAAGCACCAGCCCCGGCAAGAGGTAAAGGCCCTGCGCAAAGGGCTTTTTGAGCAGGGGCAGCTGGTGGTGCTTATCAATGCACAAACCATGTCAGCCGCAGAAATCTTTGCGGGCGCCCTGCAAGACTGGGACCGCGCCGTACTCGTTGGCAGCCGCACTTTCGGGAAAGGACTTATTCAGGAGACTCTGCCTTTCAGCGATGGCTCTGCCATACGCCTCTCGGTAGCCCGCTACTGCACCCCCTCAGGCCGCAGCATACAGAAGCCATACGCCAACAGGCCGCGCGAAAGCTACTGGAACGAAGTAGACAACCGCCCAGCCAACGGCGCACTACCCGCAGAATCGAAGCTGAAGCCCTACGAAACCCTGCGCACCCACCGCACCATCTACGGCGGTGGCGGCATTGCCCCCGATGTCTTTGTGCCTGCCGACAGCGACCCTGTACAGAAAGCACTCGACATTCTCAGGAACGACAGGCTCTACAAACAGCTGCTCACCACCAGCACCACGGCCACCTGGACTTCGTTCACCCCTGCCGCAACTAAACGTGCAGAGATTACAGGGCGCATGCCCGACCGCAGCTATGATGGGCGGACCATTATCCTTGAACACCGCCACCCCATCAACTTCAACCTTGTAACCACTATTGACAGCACGGTCATTAGCAATGGGCATTTCACGTTGAACACGGCCATAGCCGACACACTGAGCGGCTCACTCTGCCAGCTGCGCCTGGCCGATGTACAAGGCACAGATGCCCCTTCAACCATTGACCTGCGAGTTATTCTGACCGAAGGACAGACCCAAGTAACCATTGACAGCATTGGCCAGCAACTCAACGGCACTGCGGCCAACGAGGCATTCAGCCAGCAAGTGCTACAGGCTGAGCGCCAGCGGCGGCAGGCACTCTTCGCCCTGAACGGCCATTACAATCAGCTTCAGCGCACACGCAGCCTTACCGCTGCCGAAGAGGCAGAGCGCCAGCACAGCCAAGACAGCATCAGTCAGGCATTCATGACGGTCTACGGCCGCTTTATCCGCGAACACATTGACCAGCCATACGCCAACGAGCTGTTGTTCTGCTACCCACTAAATCGCTACACCGCTGCCGACAGCACCTTTCTCACCACCCACTGCAATCAGCAGCTGCTTGCCCAGCATCAGGAACGTGAGGCCGACCGACAGCGCCGCATTCAACGTTTTCAGGAGTCAGTCAAGGCAACAGGCATCGGTGCGCACTATCGGGAAATCACGGCACAGACACCTGACGGTCAGCCGGTCAAGCTATCCGAACTCATTCAGCCAGGCCATGTTACCCTGCTCGACTTCTGGGCTTCATGGTGTGTGCCCTGCCAACAGGAAATCCCCTTTCTGAAAGAACTCTACAAGAAATACCATGACAAGGGTTTCGATATCATCAGCATCTCGCTCGACAAATCGAAATCCGCATGGCTCAAGGCAGTCGACAAGCAGCAGATGCCGTGGCCACAGATGGCCGACTTGAAAGCATGGGATGGCCCTATCACTCAGGACTACGGCATTCAGGCCATTCCCTTCGTGCTGCTGCTCGACAGTCAGGGCAACATTGCGCTCAAAAACCTGCACGACCACCTATTGGAAGCCGCTATCAAGAAGCAACTGAATCTGTAAACGCGCCTTTCTACAGAGGCATTCACTTGGTGGGCAACTGCTCCAAGAACTCTATCTCTACGATACGCAGTTCGTTCTTGGTGTCTCCGCCATTCTTTGCCTTAAACAAGTCTAACTCGCCAGCAGCAGGCTCAGCCACCTCAACAATGCCGCCGAAAGCATCCTGGTCTTTGCCCGCCCCTTTCAGGCGGATGGTAATCTGGTCTGTCTTCACCGCCGCCGTGGGCTTCAGGTGTACATAGCCCAGACTACGGGCTGTCTCTCCCTGCCATATCAGCTGCTTGCCGGCATAGATTTCCAGCGGATAGCTTCTCAGCCGCCAGCCGGTCAGCTTCACGCAGATGTCACTCACCACCGCTTTCCGTTCAAGCTGGTATGTAATCCATGCGGTAGACAGGCGGCCATCATTTTTCCACTCCGAGAGTTCATTGTCATCAAAGCTGCATACGGCCTGCTCCGTGTTGCACCCGGCCGTTGCACTGACAATGCCTACGCCCACAGCCTGCTCCTTATAGCTGGGCGTGGCGGGCGTTTCGCCGCGAGCCAAGTGCGGTTTCAAGGTCATTGCCGGCAATTTGTCTGCATCTGCGGCCTGCTGGGATGTCAGCGTAAGATAGGCGGGGCGCACCCCCTCTGCATAGGCCGAGACATTGATGTTGCCAGCAGTCGTGGTGCTGCGGACAAGCACGCGGTTGACACCGCAGTCGACCGGCAAATCACAAAGGCCGACATAGTTGTCTGACAGATTCTTCGTTGCCGCCGCATCAAGCAATCCCGGCTGGCGGTCAGTGTCGGCCACCTGCATCGCCTGGTTGTTGCGGGTGCCAATGCCGCCCAGCCACCTGCCCTCGCCCCACATCTCGAAATGCACCATGCGGTCATCGAGCGGACAGCGGCGACCCTGCTGGTCAAGCACCTCTACCTCTATCAGCGCCATGTCTGCCCCATCAGCCTTCATACCGTCTGGGGCTTCCATCTTGGTCAGCTTCAGCTGGAAAGGCTCGCCCGCCGTCTCCAGCTCATGGCGGCTGGTCTCCTTTTTCTGTGTCAATGACACAGCGGTCAAGACACCCGGCTCATAGCGCACACTGTCAAAAGTGAAAAGATAGCGATAGCTCTGCTGCCCTTTTCCTAACGACCGGCCGTTGAGGAACAGCTCCACTTCATCGCCAGTCGAGACGACATAGACGGGCTTGACCGTTCCGGCAGGGTAGTTCCAGTGGCCGATGATGTGGGTCTGCTCCCGCTCATCATCTACCCAGCCGCTCCACATGACCTGATGCGCATAGAAGGCATCCTTCGGCAGCCTCATGGGGTCGACCACACCGCTCATGCGGTAGTTCGACTCGCCGCGGTGGTGCGTATTGGTATCGCTGAACACAATCTTCACACCGCCCGACGACACACGCGTGCCCGTTCCGGGGCGTTCCAGCCAGTAGTCATACCAGCGGCGCACCATCTCAACGGCCAGTGCATCTTGGTTGTGGTTATAGTCAGGGGCGGGATTGCCGCGATAGAGCGGCCCATCACCTTCCTTGTGGAAAGGATAGCTGTAACTATCCCAGTACTTGCGCAACCCTTCATCGCGGCAGTACTCCATGGCCCACATGGGGTGTTTCTTCGACTTGTTGATATACAGCATTTCGCCGCCATACTCGGCTTCATCTATGTCAAGCATCTCGCGCGAGCCGATAGCCCGCCCGCCGTAGGGGTCATACTGGTCGCGGATGGCCTTCAGCTCCAGCATGTGTTCGCGGCTAATGCTCTCGTTTCCACCTTCATAGAAGAGAATGCTCGGATTGTTGCGGTTATAGATGATGGCATCACGCATGAGCGCCGTGCGCTGCTGCCAGCGCGGCCCTTCCACGTCTTTCTCGGCATCGCCGGCCGGCATGGCCTGAATCAATCCCACGCGGTCGCACGACTCAATATCCTGTTTCCACGGCGTGACATGCATCCACCGCACCAGGTTGGCGCCTGACTCTACCATCAGGGCATTCGAGTAGTCCGACAGCCAGGCAGGCACACTCAGCCCCACGCCGGGCCACTCATTCGATGTGCGCTGGGCATAGCCATGCACCATCAGGCAGCGGTCATTGAGCCATATCTTACCCTCGCCAAAGCGAGTTTTGCGGAAGCCGGTGCGTGTTACCACCCTGTCTTGCCCTGCCTGTTCCCGCAAGGTGGTCTCTACCGTGTACAGGTAGCCGTAGCCCCACGACCAGAAGTGCAGGCCGCCGACCGACTGCTGCGCGCTGACGGTGCGGGTCTGGCCGGGCCGCATGGTGACAGGCTCGCTATTGAAGGCGGCAATCTCCCTGCCATCTATATCAAGCACCCTGACCGCCAGGCAGAAAGAGCGCTCCTTGGTGTCTTCGTTCCTGACCTGCGACTCGGCATGGATGACAGCCCGGCGGTTGCTGATGTCAAAGTCTGTGGCATAGATGTAAGTGCCCGTTGTGCCGAGATTGGAATAGAGGGGCAGTGTCTGGTACAGGCGGTCAGTCACGTGCAGGTAGACATTCTTGGGAATGCCGCCGTAGTTGGCATTGAAGTTGCGGTCATTCCACTGGTAGCGGCTGTCATACTCGCGCGAGCGGTACTGCCAACTGTTATCGCACCGCACGGCTATCAGGTTCTCACCCTTCACGATGTAAGGGGTCAGGTCAAACCCGCAGGCCATGACACCGTTCTCGCTGAAGCCTAAGTGATGGCCGTTCAGATAGAAGTCAGCCCCCTGCCTCACCCCTTCAAACTCTATGAAGAACTTGCGGCTTTCCGGGGATTCCGTAACGGTGAACACCTTGCGATACCAGCTGATGGTATCGGTCAGGTCGACAATATCCTTCTTGAAAGCCTCATCTCCGTTAAAGGCATAGGGCAGCGTGACGGGCTGCCAGCGGGAATCATCGAAATCGGGCTGGCTGGCACGGGGGAAGTCGCCGATTTCGAGACGCCACCCGGCATTGAAGTTCAACTTTTGCCGCTCTGCGGCAGAAACAGCCGCGACCGCGGCCAGCAGCACCATCAGTATGGGGAACTTCTTCATCATAGACACACCTCTCCTTTTTTCAGTCTTACTCTATGTTCACACCTTTGACCACGCAGTTCTCAATCAGGCTCGCATCGAATGCCTTCTGCGTATCGCGCACGTTGACATTCTCGAAAGTGAAGTCGACCAGGCGATACTTATCGCTGCTGCCGACATCAAAGAAGTTGCGCGTAGTCATGTCTATGTTGCGGATGGTGATGTTGTTGCACTGCGACAACGGCATGTCTTCACGCTCTTCGGGCTTGAAGAACTGGGTCCACGGGCGCACCACAAGGAACGAGCCGCACTGCCCCGTAATGTCCGAGACGGTGACGTACTCATAGTGCTGCGGCGTATCGGGGCGCATCTTCAGCCACAGCACACGGGTGGCCGACTTCACGTTGATGCGCCTCAGGATGATGTTACGGTCGTGCAGCGACTCCGACCCGAGTGTCAGGCAGCCGTGTACCTTGCCGTAGGTGCAGTCTTCGATGATGATGTTCTCGCAAGGGCCGTTGTCAGCATCCTTGTCTGCCCACGTGCCTTTGCCGCCTTTCAGCACAACGGCATCATCATTGACGTGCATGTAGCACCCGTGAATCAGCACGTTCTTACACACATCAAGGTCGATGGCATCTGACGACGGCGCGCCCCGCTTCGGGTCTATGGGGGTGATGTTCTCAGTCGGGGCATAGATGAAGCAGCCCAGATAGCGCACGTTCTCGCAACGGTAGAGGTGATTGGTCCAGAAGGGAGAATTAATAATCTTGACATCTTGCACGGTCACGTTCTTCGAGTTCGAGATGTAGACATTGCGCGGCCGCAGCGCCTCAAGATTGGTGCAGTTGCGATTGTACTGCCGGCGAATCCAGAACTCTTCCCAGTAGTTGTGCCCGTTGCCGTTGATGGTGCCGGGGCCGGTGATGGTAAACCCGTCTACCCCATCAGCGTTCACCAGTGCCGCAAAGTACTGCAAGGTCTGCCCTTCCATGCGGGTCTTCACCACGGGGAAGTGCTTGATGCGGTCACTGCCCTTCAGCTCGCCGCCCTCTTCAATCTTCAGGTGGGTGCCGGGCTTGAAGAACAGCGCGCCGCTGAGGAACGTGCCTCGCGGTATCACCACCACGCCACCGCCGGGCTCTTTGGCGGCACGGTCGATGACGGCCTGCAGGCGCTCGGTCTGCACCTGCTCGCTGTAGCCGTCTACGCCATAGTCAGTTACCACGAAATGCCTAAGCGCCGACAGGTCTACGCGACTGGTGTCCTGAAACCACGCACTGATAGCCGTACCGTCAGGCCATGTCTCGGCCACGGCCATTTTCTTCTTACCAAAAGCCCCGACACACATCAGCATGAGGGCAGAAACAATAAATAGTCTTGTGTTCATTTTGCTTTAGAGATTAGTTTTCTGGTTGCAAAGATACAGAAAAAATCCGTAAACAGTAACAAAAAGAGCTATTTTTCAGAGAAAAGTAGGGAAATACCGAAAAAAAGTAGTACCTTTGCAAAGCCAAAACACGGAAAAGAAACGACGGCAACAGGAAATAATCATTCAAAGACAAAATAAAAAACAAGATGAACAGAGACAACCAGATTTTCTCTTTAATCGAGAAGGAACATCAGCGGCAGCTGAAAGGCATTGAGCTGATTGCCAGTGAGAACTTCGTGAGCGAGCAGGTCATGGAGGCCATGGGCTCGTATCTGACCAACAAATACGCCGAAGGCTATCCTGGCCACCGCTACTACGGCGGCTGCCAGGTGGTAGACGAAGTGGAGCAGCTGGCCATCGACCGCGTGTGCCAGCTCTTCGGCGCAGAGTATGCCAACGTGCAGCCCCACTCCGGCGCACAGGCCAACGCCGCCGTGCTGCTGGCCGTGCTGAAGCCCGGCGACACGTTCATGGGCATGAATCTCGACCACGGCGGCCACCTCTCGCACGGCTCGCACGTGAACACATCGGGCATTCTCTACAACCCCATCGGCTACAACCTGAACAAAGAGACGGGCCGCGTAGACTACGACGAAATGGAGGCGCTCGCCCTGCAACACAAGCCGAAGCTGATTATCGGTGGTGGCTCTGCCTACAGCCGCGAATGGGACTACAAGCGCATGCGCGAGATTGCCGACAAGGTGGGCGCCCTGCTGATGATAGACATGGCACACCCCGCCGGCCTCATTGCAGCCGGTCTGCTTGACAACCCCGTGAAATATGCCCATATCGTAACCTCAACGACCCACAAGACCCTGCGCGGCCCGCGCGGCGGCATCATCTTGATGGGCAAGGACTTCGACAACCCCTGGGGCTACACCACGCCGAAGGGCGTTGTGAAGAAAATGTCTGCCCTGCTCAACTCAGCCGTGTTCCCCGGACAGCAGGGCGGCCCGCTGGAGCATGTCATTGCCGCCAAGGCCGTAGCCTTCGGCGAGGCACTACAGCCGGAGTTCAAGGAGTGGGCCAAGCAGGTGCAGAAGAACGCCAAGGTACTGGCCGAGGAGCTGGTGAAGCGCGGCTTCACCATTGTCAGCGGCGGCACCGACAACCACTCGATGCTTGTCGACCTGCGCTCAAAGTACCCCGACCTGACGGGTAAGGTGGCCGAGAACGCACTGGTGGCAGCCGACATCACCGTGAACAAGAACATGGTGCCCTTCGACACCCGCTCGGCATTCCAGACCAGCGGCATCCGCCTCGGTACGCCCGCCATCACCACACGCGGCGCAAAGGAAGACCTGATGGTACTCATCGCCGAACTGATTGAAGAGGTGCTTAACGACCCCGAGAACGAGCAGGTCATCGCCAGTGTCCGTGCCCGCGTAAACGAGAAGATGAAGGACTATCCGCTCTTCGCATACTAAGCACGGCGTCTCGCTCATCGAGACGCAAGAAGCCTATAACCATCGGCGGCACATTCCACTATGGAACAGTGCCGCCGATTTTCACCCCAAAAACTCACGGAGTATTGCCAAAAACTCACGGAGTAATTTTCAAAACTCCCATACTATTTTCCAAAACTCCCATACTATTTTCCAAAAGTCATGGAGTTTCGCCGCAGAACATTTGGCTTAACTCCTTTTAACTTCTCTAACTTCCTTAACTCCTAATAAATCCTAATAAAAATCTCTCGCGCGTATGCGCGCGCATATATAGTAGCCCAAAAAGTCAAATAGCCAACACCCTCAACACCCCTACACCCTGCGCTCGTAAGTACTTGATTTTCAATGGGTATTTGTTGCCGTTTTGGGTGCAGGGTATCAGATGCCCCCTACACCCTCCCAACACCCAGATGGCAGATTGGGTGTAGGGTAAAATTCCTCCCCTACACCCCAAATGCTCGAATATGCCCATTGAAAATCAAACACTTACAAACAATGGGTGTAAGGGGTGTTGAGGGTGTAGTCTGAAAAATTTTCCAGCTATCATATACGCGTACGCGCGCGTACGTAAGGGAGTATGAAATAACTTAACAACTACTTCTGCCATATTTCCATCGTTTCCTACATTTTGCTGCACAATTACAAATTTCTTCGTATTGTTTTGATAATCAGAAAGATATTACCACATTTAAGAAAAATTAACCACATTTTCCTAAGGAATAAATGCACCGTTCATCACATTTTCCGAAGGAATAAACCAGC
>JAFLSH010000020.1 GCA_022511055.1 Prevotella sp.
TTTTTTTGGATGTTCCAATCTTTCTTTGTACCTTTGCAGCCAAAATAGCATAATAACCAAACAGTACTATGGTAGAAAATCTGACGATAGAGAACGATGGGAAAAAGTCTGTGAGTTTTGTTGAGCAGAAAGTGATTGACGATTTGGCCGCCGGCAAAAACGGTGGTAAGATTCAGACGCGCTTCCCACCAGAGCCGAATGGCTATCTGCATATCGGACACGCCAAGGCCATTGCCATTGACTTTGGACTGGCAAAGAAGTATGGTGGCGAGTGCAACCTGAGGTTTGACGACACTAACCCTGTCAAGGAAGACACAGAATACATAGAGAGCATTGAACACGACATTAAATGGCTGGGATTTGAGTGGGCTAACATCTATTATGCCAGCGACTACTTCCAGCAGTTGTGGGATTTTGCCGTGTGGCTTATCGAGCAAGGCAGGGCTTATGTGGATGAGCAGACATCAGAGCAGATTGCCCAGCAGAAGGGTACGACCACAAGCCCCGGTACAAACAGCCCCTATCGCGACCGCCCTGTCGAGGAAAACCTTCGGCTGTTTGAGTATATGAACAGCGGGCAGTGTCAGCCAGGAACATTGGTTCTCAGGGCAAAGATTGATATGGCGCACCCGAACATGCTGTTCCGCGACCCGCTCATTTACCGTGTGCTGAACATTCCCCATGTGAAGACAGGGTCAAAGTGGAATGCCTATCCGATGTATGACTTCGCACACGGACAAAGCGACTATCTGGAAGGGGTAACCCATTCATGGTGTACGCTGGAGTTTGTGGAACACCGCCCCCTTTATGACCTGTTTGTCACATGGATGAAAGAATGGAGGGGAGAGACAGATAACATTGAGGACAACCGCCCGCGCCAGACTGAGTTCAACAAGCTGAACTTGAGCTATACACTGATGTCAAAGCGCAATCTGCTGACTTTGGTGAACGAGGGCCTGGTGGCCGGATGGGATGACCCCCGCATGCCGACTATTTGCGCTTTCCGCCGCCGTGGATATTCGCCAGAGAGCATCACGAAGTTCATTGACAAGATTGGTTATACCAAACAAGACGGACTGAATGACATGGCTCTGCTGGAAAGTGTGGTACGTGACGACCTGAACAGCCGCGCTATCCGTGTGGCTGCTGTGCTGGATCCTGTAAAAGTGGTCATTACCAACTACCCTGAAGGGCAGACGGAGAAACTGGTGGCTGTGAACAATCCTGAAAACGAGGCAGACGGTACACACGAAGTAGAGTTTGGCCGGGAGATTTGGATTGAGCGCGATGACTTCATGGAGGTGGCAGAGAAAAAGTTCATGAGGCTGGCGCCTGGTAAAGAGGTGAGGCTGAAGAACGCCTACATTATCAAGTGCAATGAGGAAAATGCCTGCGAGAAAGACGAAAACGGGCGCGTGACCACTATCTACTGCACGTATGACCCCGATACACGCAGTGGTTTGCCCGGTGCAGACCGAAAAATCAAGGGTAAGACCCTGCACTGGGTTAGCTGCCATGAGGCCGTGAAGGCCGAAGTCAGGCTCTACGACCGTCTGTGGAACGTGGAAAACCCGCGTGACGAGATGGCAGCGATTAGGGATGAACAGCAGTGTGATGCGGTGACTGCCATGAAGCAGATTATGAATCCTGACTCGCTCACTATTCTCAAGAACTGTTACGTTGAGCCTTTTGCCGCCAATATGCAGGTTGGCAGTTTTCTGCAATTCCAGCGCCTGGGCTATTTCACTCCAGACATAGACACGGAGGCGGGCCACCCAGTATTCAACAAAACGGTAGGACTGAAGGACACTTGGGCAAAAAAGAAGTAACGGTAAGCCATGTTTGAGCCTGAAAACTATTTCGAGAATCACGAATTTTTAGAGATTCTGAACAAATACGAACAGGCGGTCAAGTCGGGGCAGGCCATTTATATGGATGTTGACGATTTGGCTGACATAGCAGACTATTACTTTCGACAGGAGCGATATGCTGAACGCAATGAGGTGGTTGACCGTATCATTGCCCAAGAGCCTAACTCCATTGTGGCACTGACATACAGGATTCAAGACGCACTGGATGCTGGTGATACCACGCTGGCTCGCGAATACTTGGATTGCTTTGTAGACCAAGACGTTCCAGAGTATCTATATGCCAAGGCAGAAATCCTTATTGCCGAGAATAACGTAGAGGCAGCCGATGAGTTGTTCAGAAGCGAGTTCCGGAATATGCCGCCAGAGGAGGTACAGGATTATGTGCTGGATGTGGCCAACATCTACATAGACAACGGTCTGAACGAGAAAGCATTAGAGTGGATGATGCGAGCAAGGCATGAGAATACGGATGACTTCAAGGAACTCATGGCGCGGGCTCTCTTTGGGGTTGGAAAGTATAAGGAATCGGAACACATTTTCGATGAGCTGCTTGACAAACACCCATTTCAGAAACGCTATTGGAACGCCCTGGCCAGTGCGCAATTTATGCGAGAAGATTTCAGTGCTTCTGTGACAAGCAGCGAGTATGCCATTGCCATTGACCCGCAAGACCCTGATAGTATCTTGTCGAAAGCAAATGGGCTTTTTCAGCTGAACAACATAGAAGAGGCGCTTGCTTACTATGAGCGCTACTCAGAACTGGTGCCTGACGATGAATACGGATTTCTGCATCAAGGCACATGCCTGGTCAGCTTAGGGCGTAGCCAGGAGGCCATAGAACGGTTGAGGCATGCCGAGCAGATTGCGCCTGCCGACTCGGCAGAACTCTTGGAAATATATCAGGAGCTGGCTTTTGCCTATGCAGACCAGAATATGCCGGAAAGTGCCCTGTTCTATCTTGACAAGACTGATGACCTGGATTGCGACCATATTGACATGCAGGTAGTCAGGGGGCATATACTATTAAGCTGCCAACGACAGGAAGAGGCAGAAAAGGCATTCCGTAAAGCCATCAAGGATTCTGCTTGCGCGCCAAGAACGATTATGCGTGTCATTGTCTCGCTGTATGACAACCGACTGACAGAGTCCGCCTACCAGATGTTCCAGATGTTCTTTAAAATCGTTGACGAGGACTGGAATGAAGGCTATGCCTACATGGCGCTGTGCTGTTGGAAGCTCAGGAAGACAGACGAATTCATGGCATACCTGAAAAATGCCTGCATCAAGAATCCGCGTGAGGCCAAGTCCGTGCTTGCCCAGCTTTTCCCTGAAGACCTTGACGTTGCCGACTATTACAAATATATGACAGAGAAACTTAAAAACACTTAGGCCCATGAATATCATCTCATCTTTTCTGAACAACCTGAATTATCCCACCATATTCTTTCTGATGCTATTGGAAAGCACGGTTGTTCCAGTGCCATCAGAGTTTGTTGTTGCCCCGGCTGCCTATCATGCCGCCGGCGGCGCACTCAATGTGTTTTTAGTCATACTCTACGCCACTCTTGGTGCCGATGTGGGGGCGAGTATTAACTATTTCGTGGCCAGATACGTGGGTCGCCCCGTTGTCTATCGGTTTGCAAACAGCCGGCTTGGCCATCTCTGTTTGCTTAACCAGCAGAAAGTGGAAAGCAGTGAACAGTATTTTGACAAGCATGGCGTAGTGGCTACGCTGACTGGCCGGTTCATACCTGTTATCAGGCACTTGATTTCCATCCCGGCCGGCCTGGCTCGAATGGATTACATGAAATTTCTGCTCTATACAACGATTGGCGCCGGCGGCTGGCACTCTATATTGGCACTTATGGGGTGGTATATGCATGCTGTTGTGCCAGAAGACCAGTTAACTGACAAGATATCTGAATACGCAGAATATATCAAGATTGCCATTATCGGCATTCTGCTTCTTGTGGTTGGCTATTTTGTACTGAAATCACTATTAAAGAGAAAAAAATAGCAAAAAGTTGCATTTCTCAGAATATTTGTATATCTTTGCACCCTCATTGCATTTTTAGAATCATTTATGGCACAGATTAGCACTCATTTAGTCATCATGGCAGGCGGAGTTGGTAGCCGTTTTTGGCCTATGAGTACCGCGGAAAAGCCCAAGCAGTTCATAGATGTGTTGGGTGTAGGCAAGACGCTGATACAGTTGACCGTAGAACGCTTTGGCAATCTGGTTTCGCCCGAGAACGTGTGGGTGGTAACCAACCAGAACTATGCGGAAACCGTCAGGCAGCAGCTGCCGGACATACCCGAAGGGAATGTTCTGTGTGAACCCTGCCGCCGAAACACGGCCCCATGTATAGCATACGTTTGCTGGCGCATTAAAAGCCGTGACCCCAAAGCGAATATTGTGGTAACCCCTTCTGACCATATTGTCATGGACAAACAGGAGTTCCAGAAGGTGATTGGAGAATGTATCAAGTTTACCGCCGATACTGATGCCATTGTTACGCTTGGCATGAAGCCAACCCGCCCTGAGACGGGCTATGGGTATATCCAGGCAAGCCTTTCTGCCAGCTCGCTCCGCAACAAGGGAATTGTTCGGGTTGACTCTTTCAGGGAGAAGCCCGATTTGGAGACTGCCAAAACGTATATCAGCCAGAACAACTATTTCTGGAATGCAGGTATATTCGTATGGAATGTAAACACAATTGTCAATGCCTTCCGCATATACCAGCCAGCCATGGCCAAGATTTTTGAGTCGATATTCGATGTGTATGGAACGCCTGAGGAACAGGAAACTATCAACAGAGTGTTCCCTGAGTGCGAGAACATATCCGTAGACTATGCGATTATGGAAAAGGCAGAGGAAATCTTTGTCTATCCGGCCAACTTTGGGTGGTCAGACCTTGGCAGTTGGGGCTCACTGCACCAGCAGACCAAAAAAGACCTTTACGGCAATGCCTGCATAGGCCAGGACATCAGCCTTTTCGAAAGCCATAATTGCATCATTCACACAACTCAGGAGAAGAAAGTGGTGGTGCAGGGCTTAGACGGCTATATTGTTGCAGAAAACAACGACACATTACTCATTTGTAAACTATCTGAGGAACAGCGCATTAAGCAGTTCTCTGGTCAAAACTAATTCATGATGGAACAAAGAAAAGTTGCTTTAATCACAGGTATTACTGGCCAAGACGGTAGTTACTTGGCCGAGTTCCTAATAGAGAAAGGCTACGAGGTGCATGGATTAATGCGCCGTTCATCATCATTCAATACGGGGCGCATTGAGCATCTCTATCTGGACGAATGGGTGCGTGATATGAAGAAGAAGCGTCTTGTCAATCTGCACTATGCCGATATGATTGACGCCTCATCACTTATCCGTATTGTCAGCGAGGTACGCCCTACGGAAATTTACAATCTTGCTGCCCAGAGCCATGTGAAAGTGTCGTTTGAAGTGCCTGAATATACGGCCGATGCCGATGCCAATGGTGTGCTTCGCTTGTTAGAGGCAGTACGCATCTGCGGCCTGGCTGATACCTGCCGCATCTATCAGGCTTCAACATCTGAGTTGTATGGCAAGGTGCAGGAAGTACCCCAGAGCGAGACAACGCCGTTCTATCCCCGCTCTCCTTACGCTGTGGCCAAGCTCTATGGCTTCTGGATTATGAAGAACTATCGCGAGGCTTACGGCATGTATTGCTGCAACGGCATTCTCTTCAACCATGAGAGTGAGCGCCGCGGCGAGACATTTGTCACCCGCAAAATCACGTTGGCCGCAGCCCGTATTGCCCAAGGTTATCAGGACAAGCTCTATCTTGGAAACCTGAACTCCCTGCGCGACTGGGGATATGCCAAGGACTATGTCGAGTGCATGTGGCTTATTCTGCAACAGCCAGAGCCAGAAGACTTTGTTATTGCCACTGGCGAGTACCATACTGTGCGTGAATTTGCCACATTGGCCTTCAAGGAAGTTGGCATCGAGCTGGAATGGCGCGGTAGCGGCGTTGACGAAAAGGGCTACGACACAAAGACCGGCAAAGCGCTTGTAGAGGTAGACCCGAAATACTTCCGCCCTGCCGAGGTAGACCAGCTGCTTGGAAATCCCGCCAAGGCAAAATCCAAGTTGGGATGGAATCCACAGAAGACTTCATTCGCCGATTTGGTGAAAATCATGGTGCGGCACGACATGAAGTTCGTTAAGAAACTGTTCCTGAAGGCACAAGTTGAAGAATAAGAATCAATGTTAGATAAGTCAAGTAAGATATATGTGGCGGGGCACCATGGACTTGTGGGTTCCGCCATTTGGAATAACCTACAGCAGAGAGGCTATACCAATCTTGTAGGCCGCTCGCACAAAGAGCTGGACTTGACCGACCAGGTCTCTGTGCGCCAGTTCTTTGACCAGGAGCAGCCTGATGCTGTGGTTTTGGCCGCTGCTTTTGTGGGTGGTATCATGGCCAACTCGCTATACCGTGCCGACTTCATCATGCAGAATATGCAGATGCAGTGTAATGTCATCTCTGAAGCCTATCGCCACGGTGTTCAGAAATTGCTTTTCCTGGGCTCTACCTGCATCTATCCCAAGAATGCCCCACAGCCCATGAAGGAAGACTGCCTGCTGACTTCTCCTTTGGAATATACCAACGAGGAGTATGCCATCGCCAAGATTGCCGGACTGAAGATGTGCGAATCGTACAATCTGCAGTACGGAACAAACTACATTGCTGTCATGCCGACAAACCTTTATGGGCCTAACGACAATTTCCATTTGGAGAACAGCCATGTCATGCCGGCCATGATGCGTAAGGTCTATCTGGCCAAGCTCATCCATGAGAGCCAGTGGCAGAAGATTGCCTGCGATTTGAACAAGCGCCCGGTTGAGGGCGTTACCGGCGAAGGTCTCGACACGCACTCCCCAATGTCTGACTCTCAGCGCGACAAAGTTCTCAGCCTTCTGGCTAAATATGGCATTTATGACAACAAGGTAGTTCTTTGGGGTACAGGAACGCCATTGCGTGAGTTCCTTTGGAGCGAAGACATGGCCGATGCGTCTGTTCACGTTTTGTTGAACGTGAACTTCAGCGACATTATTGGCATTGAGAAGTATTCCAGTGTTCACTATGGCGCAAGCACAGACGGAGCTGTTGACCGCAACCATTCTGCTGGGCGTGGCGGTGCCATACCGACATTAGGCGAAATTCGTAACTGTCATATCAATGTCGGTACTGGTAAGGAACTGACCATACGCGAACTGTCAGAGCTGGTGGCTCAGGCTGCAGGCTTTGAGGGAACGATAGAGTTCGATGCCAGCAAGCCAGACGGCACCATGCGCAAGCTGATTGATGTTTCAAAGCTGCACTCTCTCGGCTGGATCCACAAAGTGGAAATAGAGGATGGTGTCAGAAAACTTTTCAACTGGTATCAAGATAGTTTGAGTTAGGCGTGAAAAAAGCGGCACTTTAGCGACAAAACTCACGGAGTAATTTTCCTAAAGCGCCGCTTTAGCCGCAAAACTCACGGAGTTTTTTCCAATACTCACTGCTTTCCGCCCAAGACATGGGAAGACTTTGTTTTTTCATAAAGTCAGGACTGCTGATGTTACATATAACAAAGAAAATCCCCTATAGTAGCTAAACATGGCAGTAGCCCCACACCCTCAACACCCCCGACACCCCAGGGTGTCGGGGGTGTTGAGGGTGCAGGATAAATAGTTTGTATTACTACTATATACTATGCGCGCATACGCGCGCGCATGACAGAGATTCACAATCGCCTTTTCATCTTCCAATCAGCCTGACTGCGGAATTAAGCCCGCTGGGCATAGGCTCCCACTGGTCGTAGAGGGTCTTTTTGTAGTTGATGTCCACAACGTTGATTTCCTCCATTTTGCGCCACTGCACTCCGCGGCGGTCCAGGTCGGCAATGCGGTTGGCAGGCAGGTTGGTCACCTCAATGCGAATATCGTTGTTCCCGACTTTCAGCGCATCTTTGCAGTCAAGCACAAACGGAACACACCATGCGCAACCGATGAACTGGCCGTTGATGTAGACGCGGGCAGACTCGCGAACATCGCCAAGGTCAATCTGCCACTTGGTGACATGCTTCATGTCCTTCTTAGTGAGTTTCACCTGCGTTGTATATACTCCAGTACCCATGGTCACGCGGGCAGAATCGTTGTCGAGTGTTTCCCATGTCCGGGTCTTGTCCAGATTAAATGTGCCTTCAACGCGCGGGGCTTCCTCGATGAACGACAGAGTCCAAGGGCCGTCAAGCACTATGTCGCTATGCTCGTTGGCAGTTGTCTGCCGGATTGAAGGCTTGTTGGCCAGCACCGTGTCATCGTAGGTCTGAAGTATCATGGATTCGCCACTACGCAGGGCAATGACAACGCCGTCTTTGTCAAACTCGGCGGGAGTGATTTCGCCGGTCAGAGGGTTAAACCACACGGCATCCTTGAACGAGACAGCCAACGGCTTGACCGTCTGAATGTCGGCAGGTGTCAGGTTTGCCATGAAATAGTGATAACCTGTGTCGTTCTTTCGGCGAATGGCTTTCAGTCCACATTCTGTCTTTATCTGCTCAGGGTTTGCCGCGTTTTTCAGGGCGTTGGCATCTGTATTGTAGAATATGTGCGCACCCTGTGCTTTCAGCTGGGCAATGTGCTGCTTCACGGCTTCAGGCATGTTGCCGCTGCCGGGAATGATGAGCCCCTTATAGCGGGTGCCGGCCTTCGTCACCAGCATGCCGTCTTTATATGTAACCCCCATCAGCAGGCGTTCCGAAATATAGTCGCAGTCGAAGCCGGCGCGGTCGATTTCAAGAATGGTATTGATGAACTCTGGAGCCAGCTTGCCCATGGCGTGGATAGAGAATTGCATCAGCAGCTTGTTGGTGTTTTTCTGCCACATGTCGCGCACGGGCAGCAACACCAAGAAATCGTTGTCGGGCTGACCCCATTGCAGAAAACTCTGGCAACGCTCCACATACTGCATGAAATAGGGGGCATCGCGCCAGATGCTGTTTGTCGGTGACATGTCAATAGAGGCGTAGAACTTCCATCCCGGCCAGGGGTCGTCTTTCGGCGAGTAGGCCGTACCGTGGAAAAACATGTGGTTTACGCCTGCACAGAACATAAGGTCAATGTCTGGCTTCAACTGTGAGAGCGATGTGCGGAAATGCTCTGTCAGCCATGTGAAGGTCTCGCTGCTGGTGTATGGTTTCCCGCAGACATGAGCGGCCGAGGGGGCATACTTAAACATCGAATAGTCAGAATCGTTCTTGCGGGTCTTGCCCGGGTCCTTGCGTAACCCCTTGATACCGAAATCACTCAGTCCGAAGCCTTCAATTTCTGGAATATCCACAGCGGCATAGCAGTCAATCAGGTTGGCAGGCGAGCCGTGTGCCTGGTTGCGTGTGATAGCGCCGTGTGAGTGTGCCCATGCTGTCCACTGCTCGGTGAAGTTCTCCAAGAGCAGGTCTGAGAGTGTTTCGCGGTAGTCGCTGACTACCTCGGGCAGACCGCCAATCAGCTGATAGAACCGCTCTTCGAGCTTGTAGCCGCGGCGTTTTTCAAACTCTTCAAAGAGGGTTGGAGTCCATGTCGCCTCGCTGACCTCATAGGAATCGTTGAAAAAGGTGTGGGGATAGGGTGTCTTGGTGCGCTCAAAGGCTTCCTCAATGTGGCGAAGATAATTGGTAACGGCAGTTCTGTCGAAGTGGTCAATGACCAATCCTTCCCCTCCGGGAGCCGCGCGCTTGACTTTCATTACGCCGTATCGCGCATAGATGGCAATAACGGTGGCTGTCTCGCCAAGTATCTTCCGGGGTTGCTTCATGTTGAGCTTGCCGTCATTGACATAGCTTGTAATATCAATGCCCTTGGGCATTTCGCGCAGATAGTCAATGCTTTCCCCCGAAGTTTCAGGCTTCCAGTTCTGGAACGCCATGACCTTCAGCAGCTTGGAGTAAGGCGCATCTTTCTCTGACACAGAGAGGTCGGCATCAACGATAGGCGTGTTCTGCCTGTTGTCCAGGCTCAGTTCGCGCCACACCACCTTGCAGGCCGATTCCTCCAATGGCACCCACGGCCCGCCAAACGGCCATCCCGTGCCGGTGGCCATGTCTATCTCAATGCCTTGCTGCTGACCCAGGGTCTGAACATAGCGCAGCATCTCCATCCATTGGTCAGACAAATAGTCGATGTTTTTGCCCCATTGGAATGTGCCACCTGTCTGCTCATTGCCTTGTACGCCGTAGAGCGGCGTGATTTCCACCGCCCCAATGCCGTGGCTGGCATATTGCTGCATGGTCCACTGTATGTTCTCTTTGTCAACGGCTGAGCCTAACCACCACCATCTGGTGCCGGGTTTTGCCTCAAGGGTCGGTGTAGGCCATTGCTGGGCTGAAGCTGAGATTGTCAGCAACGCCAGAAGTGTTGTTGTGAATATCTGTCTCATAGTCTCTGTGTAATTAGTTTCCATCGGGTTTTGTTATTTCCGCATTCTTTGCCGGTGCCCACTTGAAGGTCTGCCAGTCATCGGGCTGAGCCGGGCTGAAGTCTTGCCAATCGGAGCGCAGGTGGCTTACAAGCGGCAGCGCTAACTGCTTCATGCCCATGACAACACACTTGGCCACCTCGTAGGCACCATAAGGGTTGAAATGAGTGTTGTCGGCCAGCGGCTGAGGCTGGTCCGGGAAAGTGTTCGCCGGGTAATGCACCAGGGCGCGCTTCGAGTTCTCAAGCCCCAGTGTCTCGAAAAAGGTCTTCGTCATTTGGTTAAGGTCAATAACCGGCACATTTTCGCGCTTGGCAACAGACCACATGGCATCGGGGAAATCGCCGTGGGTGTTCTTCAACGTCTTTTGGTCGTCATCGAAAGCACGGCGCTGGGTAGGCGTGCAGAAAATGATGGTAGCCCCTTTTGCCCTGACTTTGTCAACGAATATCTTCAGGTTATACACGTAGTGATACCATGCCCCGTCACCGGGTTGCTTTTCTTTCTCGTCGTTGTGTCCGAACTCACAGACCACGTAGTCGCCTTTCTTCAAGGTTGTCAGAATCTTGTCCAGCCGGCCGCTGCCCAGGAACGTGCGGGCGGTCAGCCCACTCTCGGCATGGTTGCTGATGCAGATGCCGTCGTCAAACCAGCGGGTAATCATCTGCCCCCAGGAAGCCCACGGCTCGTTGTTCTGGTCAACCACGGTTGAGTTGCCGCAAAGGTAGACCGTTGGCACATCGTCCGCGCGCTCAATGTGAATAGACTGCACGGTCGGCATGGCTCCGTTGAATTCCAGTGTCAGCTTGTCATCCCACGTCAGATAGTCCTTCTCGCGCTCCTTGATTCTTACGCGGGTCTTTTCGTCTATCTGGGGGGTGCGCTTGTTGACTGTGAAGGTCAGCGTGCTGGTCTTCCCTTTCTGTGTAACAATGTTTTCGCCCATCAACCGGCGGTTTTCGGCACGAACTGTCGTTTCGCCTGCGCGCTTCTTCGACCCTAACACCACAGTAACGCGGTAATTGCCGTCAGGCACATTGACAGAGAAGTAGAAAGGCTCTGCCGGCCGCTTCGCACTGGGGGCAGGCAACAAATCGTAGCCAAAACCGCCCTCTGCCGTATAGGCGGGTTGCGGCTGAGTCATGTCGAAGTCGAATGTCTGCGCCGTTGCGAGAACAGGCAGCAGGCAGGCGGCTGTAAGAATATGGTGAAGTTTCATGTTCATGTCTCTTATAGGGCTTCAAGTAACAACACGCGGCTTGACCAGTCGGTCTTCTTAGACCACTCAGGCTCATTGCGATAGGGCATTTCCAGACCGTGGTTCATCAGGTAGGCACCGCTGAATGATTTTCCTTCGACATCCATGGGCTTCAAGTCAATACGATTCAGTTCGTGAATCTTGTACATCTTGTTGGCATCGAGACCGCACATCTTCACACGGGGCAGGTGTTCGTTCTGGAACGACTCTGTTTTCCACCAGAAGAACACAGACTTTGTCTGCTCCTCATTGACATACATCAGCGAGGCCAATCCCTGGCGGTCATAGGGAGAAACGAGCCGATAGAGGTCGCCAAATTGCACGATGGGGCGTATTTGCTTATACTCTTTGATAGCCTGCCGGCAAAGTGCCTTTTCGTCATCGCTCATGTTCTTCGGCTGTATCTCCATGCCCAGCCTGCCAGACATGGCAACGTCAATGCGGTACTTCATAGCCGTGGTACGGAATACCGTGTGGTTGGGCGTGGCCGAGATATGGCTGGCCATGGCTATGGCAGGGAAGAAGTAGCTGGTGCCCCACTGCATGTAAATGCGCTGCAAGGCATCGGTGTTATCGCTCACCCAGAATTCATCAAACCAAGGCAGCACGCCCCAGTTGGCACGGCCACCACCTGATGCACAGGCTTGAATGGTCAGGTCAGGGTATTTGGCACGGATACGGTCGCACGTTTTGGCAAAGCCGCGGTGATACTCAATGTAGAGGTGGCTTTGGTCGGTCATGGTCAGGTATTGTGAGCCATGATTCATGATAGGCATATTGGCATCCCATTTGATATAGTCAATTTCCGGGTATTTGCTCATCAGATTGTCAACCACGCTGAATACGAAATCCTGCACCTTGGGATTGCTCAAATCCAGCACAAGCTGAGTACCGCCACGGCCTTGCACAGCATCGCGCTTCGGCGCCTTCACAATCCAGTCGGGGTGCTTCTCATAAAGTTCAGACACAGAGTTGGTCATTTCCGGCTCAATCCAGATGCCAAACTTAACCCCGTTCTTTTTGGCATCACGCAGCAATCCCTCAATGCCTTCGGGCAGCTTGTTCTTGTCTACCACCCAGTCGCCAAGCGATGAGTTATCGGTCTTGCGGGGATACTTGTCGCCAAACCAGCCATCGTCCATGACAAATAGCTCACCGCCCATTGAGGCTATGTCGCTCATCATCTGGTCCATTCCCTGCTGGTTGATGTCGAAATAGACACCTTCCCACGAGTTAAGCAGAATCTTACGTTCCTTGTCACCATGGGCTAACATGTACTTGCGCCCCCATTTGTGGAAATTGCGTGAAACACCTGACAGACCGCGTGTTGAGAAGCTGAGAGCCACTTTCGGGGTAACGAAGGTCTCGTCTTTCTTCAGGTGATATTCAGAATTGTCAGGGTTAATGCCGGCAAAGAAATAGTGATATTCCGTGTCGTCAGTCTCAACCTTTAGCTGATAGTTGCCTGAATAGCAGAGGGCGGCACCAATCACGTCACCCTGATTCTCGCGAGCCTTGCCGTCAAGCGAAAGCATGACTTCGGCGTGGTCGGTATGCGAGTTACGTGCCCCATCCTTGTTTTTGATAATCTTTTCACCTGGCAGCACCGGCTCTTCTACCAATCGGGCCTCGTTGGCCCATGAGCCATAGAGGTGGCTGAGCCACACGTTGCCTCGGCGTATGGGCAAGCAGACAGAAGCGAACTGCGTCAGGGTGACAGTCTGCTTCTCGCCATTCTTGATTTCTGTCCATGTCTCAATCATGTCCACATCCTGATAGGCGCGGTAGCACAAGTCAACCGTGATAGGATAGACTGGGTCTTTCAGGTGTATGCGGGTCACATCGCCTTCCTTGTCGTAGCCTGTAGCTATCAGTTCCGTCGACAAATTGCCGTCGCCGTGGCGCATAGCCAATGCCACCTCGGCCGGGGCGTATTGTCCGTAGGCGGGATAGGCATCCATCCGCCCGTTCACGGGTGCTTGCAAGTGCTGCAAGTCGTTGTTGCTCAACTTTGCTCCGAAATAAACATACTGCGGCTGCTTGCCGTTGTCCACGTTAAGCACCATTGAGGTGTTGGGGGTCTGAATAACCACTTGGTCGGCCATCATCGTTGCCGATACGGCAAGAAGCGTGGTGAGTAATAATCCTTTTTTCATTGGTTTCTATCAATTATTGGTTTCTGTTTCTTTTCTTCATTCTTCTTATTCTTCTTTCAGCAGGTCTGGCCTCAGCTGCCGGGTCCGTTCCAAGGCTTGCTCTAACTCCCAGTTCCTGATTTTGGCCTCGTTGCCGCTCAGCAGAATCTCGGGAACTTTCCACCCCTTATAGTCGGCAGGGCGGGTATAGATGGGCGCTGCCAGCAAGTCATCCTGGAAACAGTCGCTGAGTGCGCTTTGCTCATCGCCAATGACACCGGGAATGACACGCACAACGGCATCGGCTATCATGGCCGCCACCAGTTCGCCGCCTGTCAGAACGAAGTCGCCAATGGAGATTTCACGGGTGATAAGGTGGTCGCGTACGCGCTGGTCTACACCTTTGTAGTGTCCGCAGAGAATGATGAGATTGCCCTTCAGTGACAACTCATTGGCAATGTGCTGGTTGAATCGCTCACCGTCAGGCGATGTGAAGATAACTTCATCGTAGTCGCGCTCGGCCTTCAGTGCCGTGATGCAGCGGTCTATCGGCTCGCATTGCATCACCATGCCGGCACTGCCACCGTATGGGTAGTCGTCTACGCGCCGCCACTTGTCGAGTGTGTAGTCACGCAGGTTGTGTAACTTAATTTCTGCCAGTCCCTTTTTCTCTGCGCGTGCAAGTATTGATTCATGCACAAAGCCTTCTATCATTTCTGGCAAAACTGTGATTATGTCTATTCTCATAAGCAGTTACTAAATGAGTGTATGCGTTCAGACCGCTGAGGTCTCGAATATCTTTTTTATGCTGTCCAGATGCTGATATGCCGTCTGGCGGCCGATGTCGTAGACACGTTGCATCTCTGCCGGGTCGTGCGAGATGTGGCCAATAGGCAGTTTCTCTGCTGGCTGAATGACTATGCAGCGCCCCTCGCGCTCGGCCTGCTGCACATACGCCAGTTCACGGTTATACATAATGTGCCGCACATCCATGGCCTCAATCATCCGGGGATATTTCCGCAGTCCTATGCGCATAAGCGGCATGAGCCGGTTGCGCCCTTTCACGTAGTCGGCCGGCTGAGTCAGCACAACCACGTTGCGCGAATAGCCATGCTTCTCAAAATATTCCAAGGGTATGGAATCGCTCACACCGCCATCCAGCAGCTTCCACCCTTCCAGGCTGACAACACGCGAGGCAAGCGGCATGGAGGCCGATGCACGTATCCAGTCGTAGGTAACGGCATTAGACTTGGGCAGCGGCTGATAGACGGCATGCCCTGTTTCAACATCCGTGCAGACAACAATGAACTCCATGGGATTGGCTTCGTATGTCGCATCATCAAACACGTCATAGTCGCGTGGTACCGTGTGGTAGGCAAACTCGGCATTGAAGTAGTTGCCAGTGCGCAGCAGTGACCATATTCCACTATACCGCTTGTCGTGCGCGAATCTCTTGTTATACCTGATGGCACGCCCCGGTTGCCGCGACTTGTAATTGCAGCCGAAGGCCGCCCCGGCCGACACGCCAATGAGTCCGTCTGGCCAGATGTCGTTCTCCATCATCACATCGCAGACACCTGCGGAGAACAATCCCCGCATAGCCCCGCCTTCTAATACCAAGCCGCGTTTCATTTTCTTGTTGGTTAGTTTTCTTGGTCGTGTCTTCTAACTTGTCCGCAAAGGTAAGAATTTTTTTGCTATTATTAGCCTGAATATGGAAAAAGTTGAGGGTGGCGGGAAAAAAGTAAGGCAAACCGTGCGTGGTTTCCCCGAAAAATACTAACTTTGCGGCGAAATATGTATCACTAACTAAAGACAAATATCTAAAAGAACTATGGTATTGATGGTTATTCAGCTCCTTATTGTGTTGGGAGCATTGTGGGTAGGCTCACGCTATGGCTCGCTTGCCCTTGGTGCAATTTCCGGCATTGGCCTGGCTTTGCTGGTGTTTGGGTTTGGCCTGAAGCCTGGCACACCGCCGACAGATGTGATTTATATTATCATCGCCGCAGTCACTTGTGCTGGCATCATGCAGGCTTCGGGCGGCATGGACTGGCTGATTCAGATTGCTGAGAAGATGCTGCGCAAACACCCAGACCGCATTACGTTTCTGGCACCCCTTTGCACGTTCTTCCTCACGGTGCTTGTGGGCACAGGCCATGTGGTCTACACGCTCATGCCCATCATTTGCGATATTTCCTTGAAGCAGGGCATCCGGCCGGAACGCCCTTGCGGCGTGGCATCCATAGCCTCGCAGGTTGGTATTACCTGTTCGCCCATTGCCGCTGCCGTTGTAGCCTTTGTCTCTATCTCGAATGCCAACGGTTTTGAAGTGACCATCCCCGGCGTGCTGATGATTTCCATTCCGGCCTGCCTTTGCGGGCTGATGGCTGCCGCCGCTGCCTCCTACCATCGTGGGCTTGACCTCGATAAAGACCCGCAGTTCCAGGCTAAGTTGCAGGATCCTGTCCAGCGCGCCTATATCTATAGCTCTGGCGCCACGACTCTTGACAAGGAAATCCCGCAGTCTGCCAAGAATGCCGTGTTCATTTTCTTTGGAGCCCTTTGTGTCATTGTTTTCTTTGCTATTTTCCAGAGCGCACTGCCTGCATACGATACCCTGCGCGCTGTCAAGGGCACTGACCCGCTGTTCCTTAACGAAAACATAGCCTTGTCTGCCGACCAGCTGGTAAAGGCAAAAATCCATGTCGATGGCATGACCGAGTGGTATAGCAAGCCGCTGGCCATGAACATTGTCATTCAGATTGTTATGATTTCGGCGGCTGCGCTGATGATTATCTTCTGCAAAGCCTCTCCCAAGAAAGCTGTCGCCGGCCCCGTCTGGCAGTCGGGTATGGTGGCCGTGGTAGCCATCTACGGCATTGCATGGCTGGCAGACACCTATTTCTCTAACTATATGGCTGAGATGCAAGAGGCGCTGAAGGGCATTGTTGCCGCCTATCCGTGGTCTATCGCGTTGGTGTTCTTCCTCGTCTCCGTGCTAATCAACTCCCAGGGAGCCGTTGTCGTTGCTATGTTGCCACTGGCCTACCAACTGGGCATAGCCGGCCCCGTGTTGCTCGGTGTTCTGCCAAGTGTCTACGGTTACTTCTTCATTCCGAACTACCCGTCAGACATTGCCACTGTCAACTTTGACCGAAGCGGCACAACCATCATTGGCAAGTATCTATTAAACCACTCATTCATGATGCCAGGCCTGATTTGTGTCTCCACTTCAACGGTTGTGGCATACATCTTGGCTTCCAT
>JAFLSH010000200.1 GCA_022511055.1 Prevotella sp.
CTATGCGGTACTGCTCGCCACGCGGCACTTGTGTCAGCGAGGCGGCATGATAGCCATAAGTCTCATCGGCCGTGATGACACGTGTCTCGTAAGGCCCCCAGATGCTCTTCGAGCGTGAACAGAGGGTGCGCCCGTTGGGGCGGTAGTCTGTGGAGATGAGGTAGTACATGCCGTTTATCTTATACATGTGGTGCCCCTCTCCCACCCCGTTGCCTTCGGGGATAATGACACGTTCCGTCTCCTCTTTCGGGCCACTCATGTCAGGCTCCAGTTCAGTACATTTCACCGTGCCGTAGCCATGAATGGCGTAGACTTTCCCATCATCATCGAAGAGAACGCCCAAATCATAGATGTTGCCTTTCATGTTGTGATGTGTCCATGGGCCGCGTATATCTTTAGCCGTATAGCACTGCAAGCCTTTGCCGTTGACGTTTGAAAAGACATAGAACTGGCCGTTGGCATAGCGGATGCAGGGTGCCCAGATGCCTTGGCCATATATCTCCTCATGGTTTTTCAGCGAGAAACGGTCTTCGCCGAAGTCGAAGCGGTCAAAGCAATAGGAGATGTTCTCCCAGTTCACCAGGTCTTTCGAGTGCAGAATGACCAGACCCGGCACGGTGTGCATGGTAGTGCCGGCCAAATAGTAGTCATCGCCCACGCGCAGGATGTCAGGGTCAGAAAACTCATCATAGAACAGCGGATTGGTAAACGTGCCGTTGCCGTTGTCAGCAGTCCACGACTTCATCTGGGCTTGTGCGCTACTTGTAGCCAAGGCCAGCCCCAGCAGGCCGAACAAAAAATATCGTCTCATAGGAGTTTAGTTATTGATAATGATTCTTACTTATGCAGATAAAAAGAAAAGGGAATGTAGAGCCCTCTCTGAACGAGCCCTACACTTCCTGTATGATAGCAGCCCCCGCCTCGATAGCCTGCATGTTCAGCGGTATGAGCGGATGATGCCGCTCGGGCAGTGTCTTGTAGAGGGCTTTCTCCACGCCTTTAGTTCCGACAACGGGGCAGACCTTGAGCAGTCCGCCCAGCACAATCATGTTGAAGACCTTGCCGTTCTTCATCTCAGCGGCCTTATCCATAGCATCAATGCGATAGACGGTAATATCCTTGCGAGTCGGCGGATTGATGATGCCATAAGCATCATAGATAAGCACCCCGCCCGGCTTGACCTTCGGCTCGAACTTCTCCAATGAGGGCTGATTCAGCACAATAGCCACATCATATCGGCTGAGAATGGGCGAAGAGATGCGCTCATCACTGACGATGACCGTTACGTTAGCCGTGCCGCCGCGCTGTTCGGGCCCGTAGGCAGGCATCCACGTTACTTCCTTGTTTTCCATCAGTCCTGAATAGGCCAGAATCTTACCCATCGAGAGGACACCCTGCCCTCCGAATCCGCTGATAATTATTTCCTTTTTCATTTGTCTGTCGTATCTTTTAAATCGCCTTTCGGATAGAAGGGGAACATGTTTTCCTTCATCCATTCGTTAGCCTGCACGGGAGTCAGCTTCCAGCCGCTATTGCAGGTAGAGACAATCTCCACCAGCGAGCTGCCCTTACCATCCAGAGATGCCTGGAACGCCTTGCGCAGCGCCTTCTTGGCTTTCTGAATGCTGGCTACCGACTCCACCGACTGGCGGGTCACATAGCACGTACCCTCAAGCCCGGCGGCAATGTCGGCTATCTTCAGGGGATACCCGTGTAGCCGTGGGTCACGGCCGTAGGGGCATGTCGATGTCTTCTGCCCAATCAGCGTGGTGGGAGCCATCTGCCCGCCAGTCATGCCGTAGATGGCGTTGTTGATGAAGACGATGACGATGTTCTCGCCACGGTTCAGGGCATGGATGGTCTCGCAAGTGCCGATGCAGGCCAAATCGCCATCACCCTGATAGGTGAATACCAGCCGGTCTGGCCAGCAGCGCTTGATGCCCGTAGCCACCGCGGGGGCACGGCCATGGGCAGCCTCTTGCCAGTCAATATCCAAGTAGTTATATGCAAACACGGCACAGCCTACGGGGCAAACGCCCACAGTCTTGTCTTCCATGCCCATCTCCTCGACAATCTCGGCAATGAGCTTATGTACCACGCCGTGCGAACAGCCCGGACAGTAGTGCATATTGTTGTCGTTCATCAGCGCCGGCTTCTTGCAGACGATATTCTCTGGTTGAACTATCTGATTTCTATCCATAGCCTTTACATCAATTTCGTTTTCAATGCTTCTACGATTTCCTCAGGGTCAGGCACGATGCCGCCCAAGCGACCGAACTGCTCCACGGGTACGGCACCGTTGACGGCCAGCCGCACATCCTGTACCATCTGGCCCGCATTTATCTCTGCCACCAGAATGCCCTTCTTGCCCTTGGCCAGCTCTGCCACCTCTTTCGTGGGGAACGGCCAGAGCGTAATGGGGCGGAACAAGCCCACCTTGATGCCCTCTTGCCGAGCCAGCTCGACAGACTTCTCCGCAATGCGGGCGGCACTGCCGAAGGCCACAATGGCATAGTCTGCATCTTCGCAGAACTTCTGTTCAAAGCGCACCTCTGTCTCGCGAATCTTGCGGTATTTCTCTTGCAGTGCAATGTTGCGGGCTTCCATGACCTCTGGCTTCAGCTCCAGCGAGGTGATGATGGCACGGTGACGGTCTTTGGTCTTGCCGGTTGTAGCCCAGGGGCACTCGCGCACAATCTCCTCGTCTGTGCGGCGGGGCTTCTGCGGCGGCAACACCACTTTCTCCATCATCTGGCCGATGACCCCATCGCTCAGAATCATGGCGGGGTTGCGATACTTGAACGCTAATTCAAAGGCCAAGTCCACGAAGTCAGCCATTTCCTGTACCGAGTTCGGCGCCAACACTATCACGTTGTAGTCGCCGTTTCCGCCGCCGCGCGTGGCCTGAAAGTAGTCGCCCTGCGATGGCTGAATCGTGCCCAGACCGGGCCCGCCACGCTGCACATTGACGAACACACCCGGCACTTCAGCACCGGCCATGTAGGTAATGCCTTCCTGCATCAGCGCAATGCCCGGCGAGCTTGACGAAGTCATGGCGCGCTTGCCGGCACCGGCCGCACCGTAGACCATATAGATACTTGCCAGCTCGCTCTCAGCCTGGACTACCTGCATGCCAGTAGTCTCCCAAGGCTTCAGCTCGGCCAGCGTTTCAATCACTTCACTCTGCGGAGTAATAGGATAGCCGAAATAGCCATCGCATCCGCAACGGATGGCAGCATGGGCAATGGCCTCATTACCCTTCATCAACACCACTTCTCTCTCTTCCATTGTCTGCTTCACTATTATTTACTCCTCAACCAGTTTTTTCCGATACACGGTGATGCACCCATCAGGGCAGACAATGCCGCACGAGGCACAGCCCGTGCAGGCTTCTTCGTTGACCGCCTCTACGTATGGGTAGCCATGCAAGTTCACTTTATGAGCCAGTGCGATGACCTTCTGCGGACAGGCAACGATGCACAGCGAGCATCCCTTGCACCGCTCGGCATTCACCTCAATGGCGCCCTTCATTTTTGCCATATTTTATCTTTGTTTAATGCAATAAATCTCGAATTTGGAATGCAAAGGTAGTGAAAACCGCGCGAAATGCAAAGAAAAAAATCGTTTTTCTTTCGTTTTATCAGTCAAAAGCACCCCTTACATGAAAAAAGCCACCAGCATGGGAATGGTAAGCATCGAGAGCAGGGTGGTGATAAAGGTCACCTCAGTCATCACGGTGGTGTCTTTCTCATATTTCAGACAGAGAATGGTGCCGTAGGTAGCCACAGGCATGGCTATGACCACCGTATTGATGCAAACCACAAACTCAGAGAAGCCCAGCATGCGGCAGAGATAGTACATGCCCAACGGCAAGACCACCAGACGGAGCAAGGCGGTAGTGTAGACGGTGGCGTTGCCGAACATGGTGCGCAGGGAGAGATGCGACATTGATGAGCCGATGATAAGCAGGGCCGCCGGCACGGTGATGTTGCCAATCATAGTCAGCGGCTGGCTAACGAAGCCAGGTATATTGTCAATTCTGAGCGCAACGATGAGCATGGTCAGATAGGCGGCAATCATCGGCGTTGAGTACAGCACCTTCTTCTGAAACCTGCTGCCCTCTACCCCATTACGCCCCGTGATAAGAATGGTGCCAATGGTGAACACTGTGAACGTATTGACCACATTCAGCACCGCAGCATAGAACACAGCTTCATGCCCAAAGATGGAAGCCACCACAGGATAGCCCATAAACCCGACATTGCCAAACATCAGCGCAAAGCCGATGATGCCTTCATCGGCCGGGTTTCCCGTGAGGTAGCGCGGCAGACGAAACGCAAACAGGGTCAGCACGGCATAGGTGATGACACTTATCAGCAGCAATGGCAGAATATACTGCCTGTCAGGCAGCTCGCCAGTCATGGCCGAAGAGAGTATCAGAGCCGGGCAGGTGATATTGATAACCACACTCGACAGCTGCCTATCGAAATCCCCACCCAAATATCCTAACTTGCCTGCCACGTACCCTACAATGACAATGGCAAAGAGTGTCAGCATTACCTCTATCATTCTTCTTTACGCCTTTCTTCTCTTACACTTCACTTTTTTGCGCTGCAAAAGTAAGCATAAAAATCCATATCAGCAAATAAAAAGAAAGATTGTTCTGAAGATTCAACCTCAAAATGCAACTACGTCTGCAAAAGTACGAAAAAGTCTGTAAGGCGTTCTCCTATCCACAATGCCTTTGGGGCATTGTGGATAGTTGTTAAAAGTTGACACGCACCCAGAAAAATGTTTGGAAAA
>JAFLSH010000201.1 GCA_022511055.1 Prevotella sp.
TTTAAATAGGTTGATTTTAGGGTTTGATAGTAATATTTACGGAGCTTTTCCGTGGGAATCGTCAAGTTTTGTTGGATAATCGTTGTATTTTTGCTCTCGACTGGCGTATAATCCGAAAATTCTGTGTACATTTGTACCCAAAATAGAAGCATCCATGATAAAAGAACTACAACTGCGGGTGTTCCCGGAAATTGCTGCACAAGAGGACAGACTCAAAGCGCTCTTGGCTGACGAGCAAGGCATTGACATGCGCACGATAAGGCGAGTCAGAGTGCTGCGGCGCAGTATTGATGCGCGGCAACGGACTATCTATGTCAACCTGAAGGTGAGAGTGTATGTCAACGAAGAGCCGCAAGACGATGAATATCAGCCCACCGTCTATCCAGATGTCTCGGAGCGGCCACAGGTGATTGTCATCGGAGCGGGGCCTGGCGGGCTGTTTGCGGCACTCAGGATCATTGAGTCTGGCTATAAGCCTGTGGTGCTTGAGCGCGGCAAGAACGTACACGAGAGGAAGCAGGACCTGGCACTCATCACCAAACGGCAGCAGGTGGACCCGGAGAGCAACTACTGCTTTGGCGAGGGAGGGGCAGGTGCCTACTCTGACGGGAAGCTCTACACACGTTCCAAGAAACGCGGTAACACGGAGAAGATACTCCACGTGTTCTGCCAGCACGGTGCCTCGACCGCCATTCTGGCCGATGCCCATCCCCACATAGGTACTGACCGGCTACCAAAGGTCATTGAGGCCATGAGGCAGACCATTGTCGAGAGTGGCGGCGAGGTGCATTTCCAGACGAAAGTAACCGGGCTGCTGCTCAGGAAAGGCGAGACTGCCGGCGGCAACGGAGCGGATGACGAGGTGGTGGGCGTAAAGGCAGTGGAGAGAGGAACGGAGCGCGAATATGCGGGCCCCGTCATTCTGGCTACTGGGCACTCTGCGCGTGATGTCTATCGGTGGCTCTGGGCCGGCGGAGTTGAGATGGAGGCCAAAGGCATCGCCGTCGGGGTGCGTCTGGAACATCCGGCGCAGCTTATAGACCAAATACAATACCACCGCCGCGAAGGGCGGGGGCGCTGGCTGCCTGCTGCCGAATATGCCATGGTGGCACAAGCAGAGGGGCGCGGGGTCTACTCGTTCTGCATGTGCCCGGGGGGATTTGTCATTCCCGCAGCCACAGGGCCTGAGCAGATTGTCGTCAACGGCATGAGCCCGGCCAGCCGCGGCACCCAGTGGTCAAACGCCGGCATGGTGGTCGAGGTCAGCCCTGAAGATGTGGCACGGTCGATGGCGAATGGGGAGGTGAAGGCGGAGGGTCTGCCATCTGAGAATGCGCAGCCTATGGCCATGATTGCCTTTCAGCAAGAACTGGAGCGGATGTGCTGGCAACAGGGCAACATGAAGCAGACGGCACCGGCACAGCGAATGGCCGACTTCGTCAACGGGCGGCTGAGCTATGACCTGCCACGCTCGTCGTATGCCCCAGGGTTGATATCCTCGCCGCTGCACTTCTGGCTGCCGAAGTCTATCAGCACCCGCCTGCAACAAGGGTTTCGGCAGTTTGGCCGTCAGGCCCACGGTTTTCTGACCAACGAGGCAGTCATGATTGCGGTGGAGACGCGCACATCGTCGCCCGTCAGGATTGTCCGCAACGCTGAAACGCTGCAGCATGTGCGCTTGCGGGGGCTCTTCCCCTGCGGCGAAGGGGCCGGCTATGCCGGCGGCATTGTCTCAGCCGCCGTCGACGGAGAACGGTGTGCAGACATGTGTGTCGCCTACATGAATCGCATCTGAGCGCAGACTTGGCGGCAGCGCCATGCTGCCAAGCCAATTATCTACAAAAAATATAGCCGAATGCTTTGCGTTTCCACAGGATTTTTGTAATTTTGCAGCGCCAAAGCATTGGAGCAAGGCAAAAACACTAATATAACAAAGCATACACGGTAAACCTATGGGTGGTTTTTTTGGCACTATCTCCACAAAAGATTGCGTAAACGACTTGTTTTACGGAACTGACTACAATTCACATTTAGGCACCAAGCGTGCAGGTATGGTTACCTTTGATGCTGAACGGGGTTTCAACCGCAGCATTCACTCGCTGGAGCGCGACTATTTCCGCTCGCGCTTCGAGGATGAGCTGGACCAGTTCCATGCCTGCCAGGGGTTGGGCGTTATCAGCGACACTGACCCGCAGCCCATCATTGTCAACTCGCACTTGGGGCGCTATGCGGTGGTGACGGTGGCAAAAATCAACAACCAACGCGAGATAGCCGACGAACTGCTGGCGCAGCGCATGCACTTCAGCGAAATGTCGGCCAACAACATCAACCAAACGGAGCTGGTGGCACTGCTCATCAACATGGGCAACACTTTTGTCGAGGGCATCAACATGGTCTACCAGAAAATTGACGGCTCATGCTCGATGCTGATTCTGACCGAAGACGGCATCATTGCCGCACGCGATGCCCTGGGCCGCACCCCGATAGTCATTGGCCGTAAGGAGGGAGCCCTGGCTGTGAGTTCTGAGACTTGCAGCTTCCCCAATCTGGATTTCAAGACCGTGCGCGACATCGGGCCTGGCGAAATTGTCAAGCTGAAGGCCGATGGTTTTGAAGTGTTGCAACCCGCTTTCGGGCGCGAGCAGATTTGCTCGTTCCTGTGGGTGTACTATGGTTTTCCGGCCAGCAGCTACGAAGGCATCAACGTCGAAGATGTACGCGAGAAGAATGGCCGCAAGATGGGCGAACAAGACGACACGGAAGTAGACTGTGTCTGCGGCGTACCAGACTCAGGTGTCGGCATGGCATTGGGCTATGCTGAAGGCAAAAACGTGCCATACGAGCGCGCCGTACTGAAATACACGCCGACATGGCCGCGGTCGTTCACACCGGGCAATCAGACGCGCCGGGCACTGGTGGCCAAGATGAAGCTCATACCCAATGGTGCCCTGCTGAAAGACCGCCGCGTGGTGTTCTGCGATGACTCCATTGTCCGCGGTACGCAGCTGCGCGACAACGTCAAGACGTTCTTTGACTACGGTGCTAAGGAAGTCCATTGCCGCATATCCTGTCCGCCGCTGGTCTATGGCTGTCCGTTCATCGGCTTCACGGCCTCAAAGACCGACCTGGAACTGATAACGCGCCAGATTATCCGCGACTTTGAAGGCGACGACAAGAAGAATCTGGAGAAATACGCGCAGACCGACTCGCCCGAATATCAGCGGATGGTTGCTGAGATTGCACGCCGACTGGGGTTGTCGTCACTGAAGTTTGCAAAGATTGAAGACCTGATAGAGAGCATCGGCATGCCCAAGTGCAAGGTTTGCACCCACTGCTTCGATGGCACAAGCTATTGTCACCAATCCAAGAGCGAGTGATGGAAAAGACCGCCAAAACTCACAGGGTGTGAACTAAAAAATGTAAAAAATGTAATGTGTGCTTTGCAATTTTTGCAGTTTTATTTGGCTGTCTGCAAGAAATCGTGTATCTTTGCACAATTAGAAAACAAACAATATCGTTAATCGTAATTATACAAAGAATTTATGAGTCAAAAAAGAGTTTACACTTTCGGTAACGGTAAGGCCGAAGGTAACGCAAAAATGCGTGAGGAACTGGGCGGCAAGGGTGCTAACCTTGCTGAGATGAACCATATTGGTGTGCCTGTTCCTCCTGGTTTCACAATCACGACCGACTGTTGTAATGAGTATTACGAGGTTGGGCAGGAGAAAATCGTGGCTCTGTTGAACGACGACGTGATGGCAGCCGTGAAGCACATCGAGGACTTGATGAACTGCAAGTTCGGCGATGCTACTAACCCGCTGCTGGTTTCTGTTCGTTCAGGTGCCCGCGCTTCGATGCCCGGCATGATGGACACCATCCTGAACCTCGGTCTGAACGATGAGGTGGCTGAGGGTATGGCAAAGAAGACCAACAACCCCCACTTCGTGTACGACAGCTACCGCCGTTTCGTACAGATGTACGGAGATGTGGTACTGGAGATGAAGCCTGTGAACAAGACCGATATTGACCCGTTTGAGGAGATTATTGAGAAGGTGAAGAAAGAGAGTGGTGTCGTACTCGACAAGGACCTCTCTGTCGATGACCTGAAGAAGTTGGTGAAACTCTTCAAGGAAGCCATCAAGGAGCGCACGGGTAAGGATTTCCCCAACGACCCGATTGAGCAGCTCTGGGGTGCTATCTGTGCCGTGTTCCGCAGCTGGATGAACGAGCGCGCTATTCTTTACCGCAAGATGGAAGGTATTCCCGACGAGTGGGGTACGGCTGTCAGCGTGATGGCTATGGTGTTCGGTAACATGGGCGACACCTCTGCTACAGGTGTATGCTTCAGCCGCGATGCCGCCAACGGTGAGAATCTGTTCAACGGCGAATATCTGGTAAATGCCCAGGGCGAGGACGTGGTGGCAGGTATCCGCACTCCGCAGCAGATTACGAAGATTGGCTCACAGCGTTGGGCTGAGCGCGCTGGCATCAGCGAGGAAGAACGCGCTGCAAAATATCCTTCAATGGAAGAAGCCATGCCAGAAATCTATAAGGAGCTGGATGCTATCCAGGCCAAGCTCGAGGAACACTATCGTGACATGCAAGACATGGAGTTCACCGTACAGGAAGGCAAACTCTGGTTCCTCCAGACCCGTAACGGTAAGCGTACGGGCGCTGCCATGGTGAAGATAGCCATCGACCTGCTGCACGAGGGGAAGATTGACGAAAAGACGGCCATTCAGCGCTGCGAGCC
>JAFLSH010000202.1 GCA_022511055.1 Prevotella sp.
AAAAATCAGCGGAAAAGGGCAATATGTCAGAATAATATTGTAACTTTGCACCCGATACACAAAAAAAAGCAAGTTACCTATGGAATCAAGATTAGTTGTCTATAATACGCTGACGCGGCAGAAGGAGCGGTTTGAGCCACTGCACGCGCCGAATGTGGGAATGTATGTGTGCGGCCCGACAGTCTACGGCGACCCCCATCTGGGGCATGCCCGCCCGGCCATCACGTTTGACCTGCTGTTCCGCTACCTGAAGCACCTGGGCTATAAGGTGCGCTATGTCAGGAACATCACTGATGTGGGCCATCTGGAGCATGATGCCGATGAAGGCGAGGACAAGATAGCCAAGAAGGCACGCGTGGAACAGCTGGAGCCCATGGAGATAGCCCAGTACTACACCAACCGCTACCACCAGGCCATGGATGCGCTGGGGGTGCTGCGCCCCTCGATTGAGCCGCGGGCCACGGGGCATATCATAGAGCAGCAGATGCTGGTGCAGGAGATTCTTGACAACGGCTTCGCCTACGAGTCAAACGGCAGCATCTACTTCGACATTGAGGCGTACAACAAGAAATACAAGTATGGCATTCTTTCGGGCCGCTCGCTGGAGAACATCAAGGATGCCAGCCGCGAGAATCTGGATGGTGTGGGCGAGAAGCGCAACCAGGCCGACTTCGCCCTGTGGAAGAAGGCGCAGCCCGAACATATCATGCGGTGGCCCTCGCCGTGGAGTGATGGTTTCCCGGGCTGGCACTGCGAGTGTACGGCCATGGGGCGGAAGTACTTGGGCGATGAGTTCGACATACACGGCGGCGGCATGGACCTGGTGTTCCCGCACCACGAGTGCGAGATAGCACAGGCCACGGCATCAATGGGGCATCCGGCCGTGAAGTACTGGATGCACAACAACATGATTACCATCAACGGACAGAAGATGGGCAAGTCGCTCGGCAACTTCATCACGCTGGAGCAGTTCTTCACGGGAACGCACCCGCTGCTGTCGAAAGCCTACTCGCCCATGACCATCCGCTTCTTCATTCTCTCGGCGCACTACCGCGGCACGGTGGACTTCAGCGATGAGGCGCTGCAGGCGGCCGAGAAGGGTCTGGAGAAGCTGATGAACGGCATCAGCGACCTAAGCCGTGTGCAGCCCGCCGGCACGTGCGACCCGGAAACGGAGCGCGTGGCCAAGCAGCTGCGGCAGAAGTGCTATGATGCCATGAATGATGACATGGCCACGCCACAGGTCATCAGCCACTTGTTTGAGGCCTGCTCGGTGGTCAACAAGCTGGTCGACCACAAGGCGACTATCTGCGCAGACTGCCTGGAAGAGCTGAAGCAGGCAATGCACCTGTTTGCCGAGGACATCTTGGGTCTGCAGACGGCCGGCCAGAGCGGCCAGACCTCAAAGGACCGTGAAGAGGCTTTCGGCACGGTGGTCGACATGGTGCTTGACCTGCGCGCCAAGGCCAAGGCCGCCAAGGACTGGGCCACAAGCGACCAGATACGCGATGCGCTGGCTGCCGCCGGATTTGAGGTGAAGGACACCAAAGACGGCGTAACGTGGAAGCTGAACAAGTAACGGGAACGGCGATGGCAGACTGACTGCCCGAAGTCATTGGCCGTTGAAGCAGGCCAAGGGCATTTCGACCGCCAATGTCTGGCGCCTGAAGTCACTGAACGACAGATATTCCAGTCCGCGGTATCCCCTCTCCTTTCCCCAGGAGTTTTTCATGATGAAATAAGGCTGACCATGGCTATCGCGGGCAATGCCCACGATAGCCATGGCGTGTTTACGGCTCTCCCAGCAGACCCCGTGGTGCTGGCGCACGGCCCGCTCGGTCTTGGCGAGCAGCGTGTCCATGGGCAGGTTGAGGAATCGGTCGTGCAGCCAGTTGTCTGGCGTGTCAAGCTCAACGGTCTCGTAGTAGGGAGCGCGCTTTGTCGAGGTCAGGGCGATATACTCGCCGGGCGCGCAGACACTGCGGGCAAACTCCTGCGGCGTGTAGGTGGCGCCGAGCATGAAGACCCAGCGCGGGGCAGGCGTGTCTGCGCTCCGCATGGCATCGAAGCCGACAATGCCATGCTTCTGAATGAGGCTGATGAGTGTCATGCCCATGCCCCGCTTCGTGGGCGGCGCGGCAGGCTCCTGCTCCATCAGCCTTTCGATATAGTAGGGTGACAGGTTCACCGAGTCGCCCCACCCCAGGTGTTCAGTCTCAATGGCAGCCAGCATGGCATAAATCCAGCAGGTCTGGCTCTTCCCCTGGTCCTTGACCGGGGTCATGCGGTTGAGAACTTCATGGGTGAAGCGGCTCTGCTCCTTCTGGGCGCAGCCCACCAGCAGGCACACGCCCGCCATCAGGAGGAAATTCCTCATCGGCTTGTGGCATAATCGTCTCATCGGGTGCAAAATTACAAAAAACTCTTAACTCAGCACCCACAACTCTCACTTTTTTTGTACCTTTGCATCCATGAAACCATCTGATTTCGAAATCATGGCACCCGTAGGCTCCCGGGAGTCGCTGGCGGCCGCCATTCAGGCGGGGGCCGACTCGGTCTACTTCGGCATTGAGCGGCTGAACATGCGCGCCCACTCGGCCTCGGCGTTCACTATTGATGACTTGCGGGATATTGCCTGCGAGTGCAACCGACACGGCATCAAGACCTACCTGACCGTGAACACCATCATCTATGGCGAGGACATTCCCCTGATGCGCGAGATTATAGATGCGGCCCGGGCGGCCGGCATCTCGGCGGTCATTGCCTCAGACGTGGCGGTGATGACCTACTGCAACCGGGTGGGGGTGGAAGTACACCTGTCGACCCAGCTGAACATCTCAAACATTGAGGCGCTGCGCTTCTATGCCCAGTTCGCCGATGTGGTGGTGCTGGCGCGCGAGCTGAACATGCAGCAGGTGGGCGACATCTACCGGCAGGTGTGCGAGGAGCAGATTTGCGGCCCGAAGGGAGAGCTGATTCGCATTGAGATGTTCTGCCACGGCGCGCTCTGCATGGCCGTTTCGGGCAAGTGCTACATGAGCCTCGATGCCGCCAACCGCTCGGCCAACCGCGGCGAGTGCATTCAGGTGTGCCGCCGCAGCTACACCGTGACCGACAACGAGACGGGCTACCAGCTGGAGATTGACAACAAGTACATCATGAGCCCCAAGGACCTGAAGACCGTGCGCTTCATTGACAAGATGATGAACGCCGGCGTGCGCATCTTCAAGATAGAGGGGCGCGCCCGCGGGCCGGAATACGTCTACACCGTTGTGCGGTGCTACAAGGATGCCATTCAGGCCGTTCTTGACGGCACGTTCACCGAGGAGCGCAAGGATGAGTACGACCGGCAGCTGGCGCGGGTCTTCAACCGCGGCTTCTGGGATGGCTACTACCAGGGCCAGCTCCTGGGCGAGTGGAACAAGAACTACGGCTCTAACGCCACGGAGCGCAAGGTCTACGTTGGCAAGGGCACGAAATACTACGGCAAGCTCGGCGTGGCCGAGTTCACAGTGGAAGCCACGACCTTCGAGGTGGGCGACCAGCTGCTCATCACGGGCCCTACCACCGGCGTGATTTACGTGACCGCCAACGAGATACACGATGACAACGGCCCCGTGCAGGTGGCGCAGCAGGGAACGCGCGTTTCCATTGCCGTGCCCGGGAAGGTGAGGCCAAGTGACAAACTGTTCAAACTGACAAAAGCAGAATCATGACAATTAACGAGACACAAGACGAGATTATCGAGGAGTTCGCCGGTTTCGACGACTGGATGGACAAGTACCAACTGCTGATAGACATGGGCAACGAGCAGGAGCCGCTCGACGAGCGCTACAAGACGGAGCAAAACCTGATTGACGGCTGCCAGAGCCGCGTCTGGCTGCAGGCCGACTACGCCGATGGGCAGCTGAACTTCGCTGCCGAGAGCGATGCGCTCATTGTGAAGGGCATTGTGGCGCTGCTTATCCGCGTGCTGTCAGGCCACACGCCGCAGGAAATCCTGGATGCCGACCTCTACTTCATCGAGCGAATCGGGCTGAGGGAACACCTGTCGCCCACGCGCAGCAACGGCCTGGCAGCCATGGTGAAACAGATGCGCATGTACGCCCTGGCATTCGCCGCAAAGCACTGAAAAAGAGCAAGAAAACCGGCCGGATTCAACAAAAAGTTATCCAAAACAGGAAACTTTCAGACTGGAAACTTTTCCACAAGTTTCCAGTTTTAATTTTTATCTTCTTGATAATCAGTGAATTGACATTTATTAACACGAAAAAAGTTATCCAAAAAGTTCAACTTACAAATATTTATAGTAACTTTGCAGTCTATTCGCATAAAAACCAAAAACTTATTTAGGAAAAAATACATGATACAGACAGTAGTAAAGCGTGACGGGCGCATTGTGGGCTTCAACGAGCAGAAAGTCATGGCTGCCATCCGTAAGGCCATGCTCCACACCGACAAGGGTGAAGACGAGAGATTGTTGTACCAGATTACCGACCGCATAGCCCAGCGTGGCGAGGGCCAGATGACGGTGGAGCAGATTCAGGACTTCGTGGAGGTGGAGCTGATGAAGTCGAGCCGCAAGGATGTGGCGCAGAAGTACATTGCCTACCGCAACCAGCGCTCCATTGCCCGCAAGGCCAAGACCCGCGATGTGTTCCTGGACATTGTGAACATCAAGAACAACGACATTACGCGCGAGAATGCCAACATGAATGCCGACACGCCGGCCGGCATGATGATGAAGTTCG
>JAFLSH010000203.1:0-3278 GCA_022511055.1 Prevotella sp.
ACTGATTTGTTACAATTTTTGTACGAAGATGTAGCTTGTTTTAGAAAAAAGTTGTAATTTTGCAGCCATAACTATACTATAGAAGCACAGATGAAACGATTTTGTATCATTATTTCGGTAGTTGCCATACTCTTTGGTATGGCTGTTGTGGGTGGCAGTTTCTATATGCTTGACTACTCGCTGTCGCCTGAGGCTGATAGAGCCGATACGGCTAAATATTTTCGGCAGTTGGTGGAGCGACACCCGGAAATGGGGCCGTGGCTGGATAGTCTCAGAGCCTGCAACGGATTGCGTGACACCTTTGTTACCATGCCATCAGGCGAGCGCCATCATGGCTACTTTGTGCGTACCACTCAGGGAAGCCGGACTGCCCTTGTCATACATGGATGGCGGAATTGTGGTATTGACTTTATGAATATTGGCCGTATCTACGAACAAATGGGGTACAACGTTCTGATGCCTGACCTTCATGCCCACGGGCTTAGCGAGGGAGAGGCTATCGCCATGGGATGGAATGACCGTAAAGACGTATTGCACTGGATGTCGATAGCAGCCCGGCTGTTTGCTTCTAACGATTTCGTTGTTCATGGCGTATCCATGGGGGCTGCCACGACCATGAATGTGTCGGGTGAGTCGATGCCATCGGATGTTAAATCTGTGCGCTTTGTCGAGGATTGTGGTTATACCAGCGTCTGGGATGAGTTTAGCTATAAGCTGTCTGAAGAGTTTGGATTACCGGCATTCCCGCTGATGTACACTACATCGCTGCTCTGTCAGCTCAAGTACGGCTGGAGCTTCACTGAGGCAGCACCGCTGAAGCAGGTCGCGAAATGCCGTTACCCAATGCTCTTTATTCATGGCGATAATGACCACTTCGTTCCCTCGTGGATGGTGCATCCGCTCTATGAGGCCAAGTCTGGCGAGAAAGCACTCTGGATAACAAAGGGTACGGCACATGCTGAGTCCTACGACGATTATACCGAGGAATATATTCATCACATAATTGAGTTTTGCCAATGAACATAGGAGACAAGGCGCCAGAGATACTGGGCAGAGACGAGAATGGACAGGAAATTCGTCTGAAGGATTTCCAGGGTAGAAAATTAGTGTTGTATTTCTATCCGAAAGACAATACGAGTGGCTGTACGGCAGAGGCTTGCAGTCTGCGCGACCACTACAGTGCGCTGCAAGGTGCCGGCTATGAAGTGGTGGGTGTCAGCAAGGACTCTGCGGCTTCGCATCTGAAGTTCAAGGAAAAGCATGAACTGCCTTTTCCACTCATAGCAGATGTCGACCATACACTGCTGGAGGCTATGGGTGCCTGGGGCGAGAAAAACATGTATGGCAAGAAAGTGATGGGAACCATCCGTACAACGTTTGTTATTGACGAAAATGGCGTGATTGAACAGATTTTTGCCGGCAAGCAAGTGAAAACAAAGGAGCATGCGCAGCAGATATTAGGGCTGTAGCTCTGTTAATGGGCTATTTGGCTGTTGCACATCGTCTATCCTTGTGTCTTTAGTGGCCGTCGGTCAGTCGTTGTTTCAGGTCCATCAGTTCTTGCCAGTGGCGGCGGCCTTCCTGATAGCCTGTTTCAATCATGCGCGCACTGTTCTTGTTGCCGAAGCTGGAAGCATCCATGTCGGGTAGGGAAGGGGCAATGTATATGTCTGCCATCTTCACGTTCTTGCCATATTTCTCAATGTCAGGGCGGGTGGTAGCCCATCTGAATAGTCCGCCCAGACCTAAAGCGTTGGCCAACGGCTCTAACAGGGTAAGCTCTTCTATGGGTTTGGGGGGCGTAGTCTCACTTTGTTGCAGGTCTATGGCAATGACAATATCAGCCCCCATGGCTTTTACCACATCAACGGGCAGATTGTTCAGCATACCGCCATCGACCAGCAGCGTGCCGCCAATGTTGACGGGCTTGAACACGCCGGGAATGGCCATTGAGGCGCGGATAGCCTTGGCTAAAATGCCATTGTTGATTACGACTTCGCGAGCTTGCATGAAGTCGGCAGCTACACAGCAGAACAGCGTGGGCAGTGTCTCAAATCCGGCGCAGCCACGATAGGAAACCATCGAGTCTATGAGCTGTTCTATGCGGGCACCTTTCATCATGCCAAAACCGGCAATGCCGGTATCACTGCTGTTACGCTCGAAGACAGGAATTCCAAAGATATAGGTAACACCGTTTTCCACTTGGTATGGCTTGCTGCTGAAATCGCTTCGGCGGTCGGTCAGCAACGAGAGCCACTCCTGGGTACGAAACATGGTGTCGAGTTCAGAGGCACTGTAGCCGGCGGCATATAGCCCTCCGACAATCGCTCCAACCGATGTTCCGGCAATGTAGTCAATGGGGATGCCAGCCTCTTCGATGGCCTTTAGTACACCCACTTCTGCCGCACCTTTAGCGCCACCGCCGCCCAGCGCCAATCCCACTTTCAGGCGACCAGCGGAGGCACTCAAACAGCAACCGAGCATGAAAAATATTATAAATCTTCTCATAATGGGCACAAAAATACGAAAAAAGTCGTATCTTTGCACCAATAAATACAATTTTTAAGATGGAAGACAGCTCGTTAAACAAATATTTAGACGACATCGGCCGTGAGCAGTTGCTCACAGCGGCTCAAGAGCGTGAACTCAGCACACGTATTAAGGCGGGCGATGAGAGGGCGCTGAACAAGTTGGTTGAAGCTAACCTGCGCTTTGTCGTCAAGGTGGCTGGTCAGTACCGCGGTCAGGGCTTGCCGCTCGATGACCTCATCAGCGAAGGAAACATTGGACTGATGAAAGCGGCTGCAAAGTTCGATGCCGACAGGGGCACGCCTTTCGTCAACTATGCGGTGGTATTTGTCCGCCAGCAGATAGAACGAGCTATTAGCGCACAGAACGGCCTCAGCAAAATGCCGGCTGATGTTGCCAAGACCGATAAGTCCAGTACGCGGGTCAGGTCTGTCGATGCGCCGCTGAACGGTCGGGCGAACATGAGTTTGCTGTCGGTGTTGGTCAACCAAGATGCGCCCGCAACTGATGCCCGTGTCTACTCTGAAGCCATTGAAAATGCCATTGAGTTTGCGCTCCTGTCACTTAGCGAGCGTGAAGTCCGGGTGGTGAATGCGTTTTTCGGCATCAACCAGGAACACGAGACTATGGCAGAAATTGCCGAGGATTTGGATTTGAAGCGTGAGCGGGTACGCCAGATTCGCGACAAGGCTGTCCGCAAGATTCGCAAGGCATACAAACGCAAATTGCAAGAGTTAAGAAAGTAGGCG
>JAFLSH010000203.1:3378-4749 GCA_022511055.1 Prevotella sp.
CCGCAAGATTCGCAAGGCATACAAACGCAAATTGCAAGAGTTAAGAAAGTAGGCGCTTGGCCAGCGTTTGGCCATTTGTAATCTGCAGCCGACTTTTTCGGACTGACTTTTTTTATACATAATGTTTTCTGCTTGTTTATAAGCCCATAATTTACATTTTTTTGTGGGCTTGTTGAAGATATTTTTCTTAAATAAAGCAAATGTTTAGTTAAACATTACTAAATACCCCCCCTAAAACGCGTTAGTTTAACAAACTTTTTGTACCTTTGTTTCGGTTGTCAACGAATTATCAACGAAAAATTTCGTTTTTTATTCATATAGATTAAATATTATCAACGTAAAAATAATGAACTTAAGAGTGAAAGCATTGTTGTTTGTGGCGTTTTTCGCTATCTCAAGCAATTTAAGTCAAGTCTTTGCCCAGCAAGTGGCTCTAAAGACAAATCTTCTTTATGATGCGACCACGACTCCCAATCTTGGGTTGGAAATGGGCATTGGTAAGAAACACTCCATGCAGTTGTTCTACGGCCTGAATCCGTGGGAGTTCGATGGTGACAATGGCGGTAAGTTTATCAAGCACTGGTTGCTTTCCCCGGAATACCGCTACTGGTTCTGCCATCGCTTCCAAGGCTCGTTTGTGGGTATCCACGGATTGGGCGGCGAGTTCAACGTTGCCAATGTGAAGTTCCCCTTCGACATGTACAAGAGCCTGCGCGACCATCGTTACGAGGGCTGGTACGTCGGTGGCGGTGCTACCTATGGTTATCAGTGGGTGCTGTCACGCCATTGGAACTTCGAGGCATCCCTCGGCGTGGGTGTCATCTATGCCAAGTATAAGGGATTCGACTGTGGCGAGTGCGGCCGTCAGACGGGCGATGGTCACCATCTCTACGTTGGTCCGACAAAGGCAGCCCTGTCTCTCCTTTATATGTTCTAACTCCACTTTCTCCATAATACACCTATTTATATTTATATATATAAGGCAATAATAAACAATATGAAACGTAATATCTTACTCAGTATATCCTTGTTTGCTTTTGTCGCCGCAATGGCGCAAGACCAAATCAAGCTGACGGGTGTGAAGAAAAAGCAGGACACCCAGATTGCCGTTGACAATTTCCATGTGGTACAGGCCGACCAGAAGACGGTCGTCTCCATGGACTTCGTACTCGACTTGATGAAGGTGAAGTCGGCGCGCTATCGTGCCTTCACGCCCATCCTCCGCTCGAAAGACGGCACTCAGAAGCAGCGTCTGAAGTCACTTTTGGTGACAGGCCGCGTACAGGACATCATCTTTGAACGTGATGGCATCGACCCCCTCTATGTGGACAACTGCCAGACGGTGCGCCGCGAAAAGGAAGAGCCCCAGCG
>JAFLSH010000204.1 GCA_022511055.1 Prevotella sp.
TCTTTCCATGTTAGCGACAGGACCTGACGGTCCATGTAGTTGACTGTGGTTGCCAGGAACAGCAGCGCACAGATGACCCAACGGAAGTTGGACATTTTGGTTGTTTGGAGTGGAGTCATATTGGTATTATTGGCAATTTACGAAATGTTGGTGTGGTTTATCTGATGTCGATGACGGGGATTTCGTCTTTGTCGTTGTAGTAGAGATTCTCGCCTGCCATACCCCAGATGAATGTGTAATAGTAAGTGCCGGCGGCGGCGTGGATGGACCACTCAGGCGACATGATGGCCTGCTCGTTGTGCAGCCAGACGACACGGCTCTCCTGTGGCTCGCCCATGACGTGCGAGATGGTCTGGCCTTCAGGCAGGTTGAAGTAGTAGTAAGCCTCGATGCGGCGGCCGTGAGTGTGGGGCGGCATGGTGTTCCACACGGCGCCAGGGTTGAGCTGTGTCAGGCCGAGCTGCAGCTGGCAGGGGCCTTCCTCAAGCACATCATTGACAATGAGCTTATAGACGGTGCGGTTGTTGGCCTCCTCAGTCGTGCCGACAGGCCCCCACACGGCAGCCTTGAGCGAGCCTTTGCGCCCATCGAGGGTCACCCACTGGGTCTTGTAGTGCTGGTGGGCGGTGGCCGAGTTCAGGTAGAACTTGGCGGGCTTCGACGCATCTTTCGAGCGGAACTCCACCACCTTGTTTACATCCTTATCCTTGCCGATGTGGCCGCGACCGATGTAGAGGGCTTCCTTCGGCGACAGGGCGTATTCCTTGCCGTCGACGATAACCACGCCATCGCCTGCGCCGCAGTTCACCACGCCCAACTCGCGGTTGTAGAGGAAATACTTCTCCTTGATGGTCTTGTCGACATCAAGCCCTAATTCCGGGAAGTTCTCTAACTTCAGGGTCTTGTTGACAGGCATCGCGCCGCCGAAGATAAAGCGGTCATAGTGCGAATAAGTCAGGTTAATCTCGTCAGCCACCATCACTTTTTCCATGACAAAACGGTCGCGCAGGGTCTGCGTGTCGTAGTGCTTCACATCAGACGGGTGGCAGGCCGTCTGAAAGTTGACCTTCTGCTGAGCCTGCAGGCCCAGAGCGCCCATCAGCAGGGCAGCGGAAAGAATTGTCTTCTTCATAGTTTGCTTTTATTTGTTGTTTTGTTCTTCTTTTACAATGCGCTGGCGATTCCAGACCACCATGCCGAGCGTGATGAGGGTCAGCACACCCATGCCAATCCACTGCAGATACTTCACACAGGCATAGATGACGTAGCCAAAGAGCGACGAGGCGAAGTCCATTGCACCAGCCTGGAAGCCTGCGGGAATCTGAGCCGCCTTGTCTTGTGTGGCTTCAAACACGGTGTTGGCAGCCAGCGTAAAGGCGGGAGCCATATCGGTGACGAAATAGAGGCCGATGGTTACAGCCACCAAGCCGATGATGAACGTCTTCACCACGTTGCCCTTCGTGTAAGGCAACACCATCGCGAACACATAGAACATACCAGCAAGCGATGCCAACGGCAGGAACTGGTTGCCGGTCTTCGACAGCGCGATAGCCAGAATGAGTGTCACGGGAATCAGCAGCAGCGACACGACGAGGGTTGTAGGATGGCCGATGACCAGCGCAGGCGACATGCCGATATACACCTTTTTACCCTTGAACTTCCGCTTCACTACCTCCTGGGTCTTCTCTGAAATAGGCATCAGACCGTCGATGAACAGGCGGGTGATGCGGGGAATCAGCTCCATCACGGCACCCATTGTCACGCCGAGGAAGAGTACCGACTTGACTATGCTCATCACGGCATCGGAAGTCGATTCGAAGCCCTGGGCGTATGCTGCGAAGTCAGTAAAATGGTCGAAGTGGGCAGCGGCGCCAATCAGCGCACCCACAATCACGCCCAGTACCAGCGGCTCGCCCAGCACGCCAAACTTTTTCTTCAGTCCTTCGGCATCAATGTCGAGTTTCGAGAAGCCGGGAATGCGGTCGAGCAGCCAATTGATGGCCACGGCAAACGGCGTGAAGCTCTGGCAGAACGGCTGCGGGATGGATATGCCATCCATGCCCTCATAGTAGCCCTGAAACTTGTCCGCTGTCAGGTCGGCCATCACCAGTGTTACGATGTAGCAGGCAATAGCCGCGAAATAGCCCCACAGCAAACTCTGGTCCATCACGAAATAGGCCACGGCACCGATAAACGCAAAGTGCCAGTAGTTCCACAAGTCGATGTTGACGGTGCGGGTACACTTGGTGATGAGCAGCAGAAAGTTGATGCCCAGGCAGATGGGGATAATCAGCGCGCCCACCGCCGTATTGTAAGCAACAGCGGCAGCGGCAGGCCAGCCCATGTCAAACACCTTCAAATCGAGGTTGAAAATCTTTGAGATGGCATCGAGCGGCGTGTTGAAATTGGTTGTCAGCAAGGCAGTCACGATGCCAAGCCCCACAAAGCCAACGCCCACATAGAGGCCGCTCTTGAGCGACTTGCCGAACTTCATGCCGATGCACAAACCAATGATGGTGAAGAGAATCGGCATCATGACCGATGCTCCCAACTGGATAATGTAACTAAATACTTGTTCCATTGTTTTATGATAGTTTTTTTGTTTGTTTTTAGCCTATTTGGTTGCAAAGGTAATAAAAAAATGGCAAAAGGCGCACCTTTCCTGTCATTTTTTTGTATCTTTGCAGCATAATATGAATGAAATATGGCAACAACAGTAAACTCTAAAACCATTGCAGGCCAGCAACAGCTGCTTGTTACGTTAGACGGAAGTGTCGATGTCAGCAATGTCAAACGCGCAATTAAGATGCTGCGCGGAGTCATTTCCATCAGTAGCCCCAAAGCCCCAAAGCCGATACAACGCGCCAGCCTTTATAATCCAGAAACAGGCGAAAGGCTGAACAGCAAAACGATGAAGGTCATTGAGAATGCACGGCAGGGAAAGGATATTGCATTTACGGGAACTGCTGATGAGTTCAAGGAGTGGGCAAAATCGCTTTAGCAATGGCAAAATACAAGATTACGCCGACGGGGCAGTTCAAGAAAGATTTGAAAATGGCAAAGAAAAGAGGTCTTCTGCTTGACGACCTCTTTTGCATCATTGACAAATTGGCAAATGACGAGCCTTTGCCCGAAAAGACCCGTAACCATGCTTTGCGGGGTGATTATGGCGGTTACTGGGAGTGTCATATCAATCCCGATTGGTTGCTCATTTATTCAAAAGACACCGAAATACATATCATTTCCCTATACCGCACAGGCACACACTCAGACTTATTTGGGAAAGGGAAGAAAAGGTAACTAACGATTATGAAAACAAAGTTTGCAAGAATCATGGCAAGCCTCGCATTGCTCACGGTGTGTATCCATGCTAACGGCACATCAGTGAATGAAAAAGTGGCAGAGATGATGAATAAAGCCCAATGGTTTGAGCTGAGGGAGTTCATGCAGACACCTCACGACTCCCTCGTGCCGTTTCTGGACAATTATGCTCATGTCATGTTGGCTCACTCCTTCAATAAGGCAGAGGAGGCGGTAACGCTGGCTCAAAACATGCTGAAAAGTGGAGAGTTAGACCTTGGCAGTGTGCTTGGCTTGGGCAGTCTTATGGCCAGCAACTTGAGCAAATTAGGGAAAAACGAGGAGGCTGCGGCCGCCTTGACACAGATACTGGATGCTACTCGCCAACACCTTGATTCGGCTGCCATAGCTGACTACTCCAGTCAGGTCAACAGGTACAAAGCCTTATTGGCATATCGGCCATACAGCATCTCAAGAAAGAGCCCGATGACTTCGATACCGCTGCGTATTGACTCTGTTCCTGTCCGTGGGGCACAAGAGCCTAACGTGGTGCCGTATCTTACGGGCTGCAAGCTCAACGGAGTAGTCCACGACATGCTGTTCGATACTGGCGCAGGGCGGAATGTCATATCGCCCCGGCTGGCCCGGCTGTTGAATCTAAAGTTCCTCGATGTGGCAGAAACGGTGGTGGGCTCCAGAGTGCTGGAGGATGTTCCCATAGCCATTGCCGATTCCATCGAAATGGAAGGCGTGACCATTCGTGATGTTCCCTTTCTTGTCATGGACATCAGTGCAGGACAGGACAGTCTTGACCAGTATCTGAAAAACATGGAACTGGTTGTCGGCAGAAAGCTGATGGATGCCCTCAAACACATCAAGGTGGATTTTGCCAACGCTTGTCTGTCGATTTCCGCCACTTCGTTTGTTCCAGAAAGTGAGGAGACCAACATGACGATACCGATGACAGTCAGATGTAGCGTAAACGCTCACCCCTTACTCTTCAACTTCGACAGCGGCGACAGTTCCTACGGTATGTTCTATGGACGCAGCTGGCCATACATGAAGTCATTTGTGCCCGACGGCTCGCAACCACAAGGCGCCATAGCCTATGGTGCCGGCGGCTTCGACGAGATTTCATTCCATATCATCGAGGAAGTTCCGTTGACAATAGGCAGCCAAACAATTGTTATCCCCCGTATTGCTCTGAGCGAGACATACGGCGCAGAACAACCATGCGATGCCCGGATGGGGTTAAAGACCTTTATGCTCAATAAAAGCGTACTATTCGACATGGAACGAATGGTAATGGCAGTAGAGAATTAGATGGTAATTTCTGACATTTTTGCGGAAAATATTTGCCGCGTTTAGCAGAGAAACGTAAAAAAGTGAGCAGAAATGGTACACGTTTAGAATATT
>JAFLSH010000205.1 GCA_022511055.1 Prevotella sp.
GGCTTGAAGTTGTGGCCCAGCGTGAACATGGGCAGCAGCGGCGTGTAGCCGGCTTCGTCGCCAAAGTCATAGCGGAACTGTCCGCGCGTCAGTTTCGGGCAGCTGTCTGGCTCGGCGGCAATAAACTCTGTGTTCTTTCCGTCGCAGATGTTGTGGCGCATGAAGGGGAAGGCGATACCGCCGAAATTAGAGCCGCCACCGAAGCAGCCAATCACGATATCGGGATATTCGCCGGCCATTTCCATCTGCTTCTCCGCTTCCAGGCCGATGATGCTCTGGTGCAGTGCCACATGATTCAGCACGGAGCCGAGCGTGTACTTGCAGTTTGGAGTGGTGGTGGCCAGCTCGACTGCCTCGCTGATGGCCGTACCGAGCGAGCCCGAGTGGGTCGGGTCTTTGGTCAGTATGTCTTTGCCGGCACGGGTGGACATTGAGGGCGACCCTTCGACCACGGCTCCGAAAGTGTGCATGATGCTGGAGCGGTATGGCTTCTGCTGCATGGTAATCTTCACCTGATAGACCGCACATTCCAGTCCGTAAATCTTTGCGGCGTAGCTGAGTGCCGCGCCCCACTGGCCGGCGCCGGTCTCGGTGGTCACGTTGGTTGTGCCTTCTTGCTTGGCATAGTAGCACTGCGGCAGCGCCGAGTTAATCTTGTGCGAGCCGAGCGGGTTGGTCGACTCGTTCTTGAAATAGATGTGCGCAGGCGTGCCGAGTGCCTCTTCCAGTGCGTATGCGCGCACCAGCGGGGTCGAGCGGTAGTACTTGTACTTGTCGAGGACTTCCTCTGGTATGTCAATCCACCTGTGTTCCGTGTCTAACTCCTGCACACAGCACTCGCGGGGGAAGATGTGTGCCAGGTCTTCAACGCCTAACGGCTGCTTGGTGCCTGGGTGAATGGGCGGCATGGGCTTGTTGGCCATGTCAGCCTGAATGTTGTACCATTGTGTTGGGATTTCACTCTCTTGAAGGATAAATTTCTTTTGTTTAGACATAATTGTTTTGTGTTTTTAGATTTGTGTAATCCGATGCAAAGTTACGAAAAAATTTGATAATTGCCAACTGACGATTGATAAATTGAAAAAAATGTGTAACTTTGCACGCTGTTATGTGGATTCTTCTGACTCTTTTGGCCTATTTTGCCGTACTTTTCTGCATCAGTCGGTGGACTGGCCGCCGCGCCACCAACGATTCCTTCTACCGTGGCGAGCGGCGCTCTCCGTGGTGGCTGGTGGCCTTCGGCATGGTGGGCGCTTCCGTCTCCGGGGTGACATTTGTCTCGGTGCCGGGCATGGTGATGGCCTCTCAGATGACCTATCTGCAACTGTGCATGGGCTTTCTTGTGGGCTATGTGGTGGTGGCCTGTGTGCTGCTGCCCGTTTATTACAGGCTGAACCTGACCAGCATCTACACCTACCTGGGCCAGCGGCTCGGGCCGCGAAGCTACCAGAGCGGCGCCTGGTTTTTCCTGTTGTCAAAGATGACCGGGGCGGCGGTGAAGTTCTACGTGGTCTGCATGATACTGCAGCAGTTCGTGTTCGATGCCATGGGCGTGCCTTTCTGGCTGACGGTGGTCGGGCTGGTGGCGCTCATCTGGCTCTACACTCACCACGGCGGCATCCGCACGTTGGTCTTTACCGATACGTTCCAGACGGTCTGCCTGTTTTCGGCCTTGCTGCTTATCATCTACAGCGTGATTGGCCACTTGGGAATGACCGTTGGCGAGGCCGCCAAGGCGGTGGCCGACAGCGAGATGAGCCGCGTGTTCGTGTTCGATGACTGGGCTTCGCGCCAGAACTTCTGGAAACAGTTTCTCAGCGGCATCTTCATTGTGCTGGTGATGACTGGCTTAGACCAGGATATGATGCAGAAAAACCTGACCTGCCGCACGTTGAAGGATGCCCAGAAAGACATGTGTACCTACGGCGTGGCCTTCTTGCCTGCCAACCTGCTGTTCTTGGCGTTGGGCGTGCTGCTCACCATGCTGCCCCAGCTGGGCGGCGCTGCGGGCGATGCGCTGCTGCCCGCCTACGTTCAGCACGTTGCCGCCAATGCCTCCGCGGCTACTCTCAGCGCCCGCCTTGTGCCGCTGCTCTTTGTCGTTGGCATTGTGGCCGCCTCGTTCTCAAGTGCCGACTCTGCGCTGACCTCTCTGACCACCTGCTACTGCGTGGACATCAGCGGGCGGGCTGGCGATGAGCGCCTGCGCAGGCGCACCCATGTTGTCATGTGCGTGCTGTTCATGGTGTTCATCTTGCTGTTCCGCTACGTCAACAGCACCTCACTTGTCGATGCGGTCTACATTCTGGTCAGCTACACTTACGGCCCGCTGCTTGGCCTCTTTGCCTACGGACTGCTGACACGCCGCCCTGTCGGCGACCGCTGGGTACCTGCGGTCTGCGTGGCATCACCCCTGCTGTGCCTGGCGTTAGACACAACAGCCAAAAACTGCTGGAACTATCAGTTCGGCTACGAGTTGCTGATGCTGAACGGCCTGTTTACGTTTGCGGGGCTTTGGCTAAGCTCTCGAGGTAATCCTTCGGCAGAATGCCATACTCCTTCTTGAAACAGGTAGAGAAATATTTCGGGTCTTGGAAACCCACTTTGTAGGCCAAGTCACTGACACGTATGTCTGGTTGCATCTGGGCCAGCCGCTGGGCTTCCTTCATGCGGATGTTACGAATGAAGTTGCTGACGTTCAGACCCGTAATGGCGCGCAGCTTGTTGTAGAGTGTCGAGGCACTCGCCCCCATATCCTGTGCAAACGCCTCACGGTCATAGTCGGCATCGGCCAGGTGCTGGTAGACACAGTCGAGCGCCCGCTTGAGGAACAGCTCATCGGCCGTTGGCTCGCTTGCCTGTGCGGCAGCGGTCTCTGCGCGCTGCTGGGTCTCCTCGGCTGTCTGCTGCTTGAACTCGTGCTGTATGCGCTTGCGGTTTTCAATGATGTTATTGATGCGCAGCTCCAGGTCGCCCAGCCTGAAAGGCTTGGTGATATAGTCATCTGCGCCGATGCGCAGTGCCTTTTCGTGGTCTTCTTCCTGTGTCTTCGCCGTGAGCAGAATGACAGGCAGATGGCTGGTGTTCGGGTCGCCCTTGATGCGGCGGGTCAGCTCGTAGCCGTTCATGAGTGGCATCATGACATCAGAGATGATTAGGTCAAGCTCCTCATGCTGCACAATCTCCAGCGCTTCCTGGCCGTTTGAGGCGGTGAGTACCCGGTATTTCTGGCCGAGCAGCTGCTGCATGAGCATGAGCAGCTCCACGTTGTCCTCGGTTACCAGCAGCTTGTACGAGTCATCATCAAGCATCTCGTGCTGCGGCGCGGGCGTGGGAACGGCTGCTTCCTCTTTTCTCATGCGCTGCGCAATGTCAAGAATGGCACTCTTGGGCTGATTCAGGTCTACCTTGTGCAGCTCATCAATCTGTGATGCCGAGAACGCCTCTTTGTGAATGGGCAGCATGACGGTGAAGGCCGTACCCTTGCCTTCCTCGCTCTCGCACGTGATGTTGCCGTGGTGCAGATAGACCAGTTCGCGGGTCAGCGCCAGCCCCAGCCCCGTACCCATGGCCTGGAATCGGCGGTAGTCACCGTCATAGTAGCGGCGGAACAAGCGCTTCTGCTTATCCTGCGGAATGCCGATGCCGTTGTCTGACACTCTGATAATAATGTGGTCATACGTCTTGTTGGTCTGCACTTCCAGGGTCACCTGCCCGTCTTCAGGCGTGTATTTGGCAGCATTCGACAGCAGGTTGTAGATGATTTTGTCTAACTTGTCTGTGTCTATCCACCCCATCATGCTTTCCGGCTTGCAGTTGATGGTGAAGCTCAGCTTCTTCTTGGCCATGAGCGGCTCTATGCAGAGCGCCGTTTGCTGTATGTACTGCATGACATCGCCCTTTGCCACCAACAGCTTCAGCTCGCCCGCCTGTGACTTGCTCGTTTCCAGTATCTGCTGCAGCAGGCGCACCATGCGGTCGATGTTCAGCTGCATGAGGTCATAGTCGTTGGCAAAGGCAGGCTCCTGGGTGCGCAGCCGCTCGACCGAGGCAGAGATAACGGTGAGCGGGGTGAGCAGCTCGTGCGTGATGTTGGTGTAAATATGGCTCATCTGCAAACGATTCATCACGCGCACACTACGCAAATAGAGTAGCCGGCCCGCATAAATGAGTCCAGTTGCCGCAATAATGATGGCTATGATAATCAAAGTCTGCATTTAGGTTTCTTGAATTTGAATGCAAAGATAACTTTTATCTTTCAGAAAACGCAAAAAATACGGCAAAAAATGGCCTGAAGACCCCAAAAAAGGGTAGAAAATGCGTGAAAACTGGTAGAAAATGCGTGAATTGGTGCATTTTCAACCTCAAATCATCGTTATTCGACCTCTGTTTTGTGGGATTACACTACCTTTGCACCAGAAAAAGATTTTTAATGGTTAAGGTTTATGGTTGATTAATTTAGTTTTAAAAAAGAAAGGATGGCCTCGCTGGGAAGCGGGGCCATTCTGCGTGTTAATAGTTTTTCGACATTTGCGTATCTTCTTTTCGACCTCTGTTTTTCGGTTTCTGCATTTGCTCCTCTTTTTTTTCTATATTAATCCCTCTTTTTCAACCTCTGTTTTTCTTTCTTCCTGTATTTGTTCTGCTTTTTTCTACATCTTGCCGCTTTTTCAACAT
>JAFLSH010000206.1 GCA_022511055.1 Prevotella sp.
TTCTTCAGCTTCTCCATCAGGCGAATCTGTGCCTCTTGCTCCACGGGCTCGTGGGTCGGGCCGTCTTCGCCGACGCGGAAGGCATCGTGGGTCCAGATGAACTTCACGGGCAGCTCCATGAGCGCAGCCATGCGCACGGCCGGCTTCATGTAGTCAGAGAACACGAAGAACGTGCCGCAGGCGGGAATCACACCACCGTGCAGCGCCATGCCTATGCAGCAGCAGGCCATGGTCAGCTCTGCCACACCAGCCTCGAAGAATGCGCCCGTAAAGTCGCCGCGGACTATATCGTGGGTCTTCTTCAGGAAGCCATCAGTCTTGTCTGAGTTCGACAGGTCGGCCGAGGCGCATATCATGTTGGGCACCTGCTCTGCCAGCACCGACAGAACGGTAGCCGAAGCACCGCGGGTGGCAGCGCCAGCCTTCTGCTCGACCTTTGACCAGTCAATGACAGGGGCCTTGCCGCTAAACCATTCCTCCATCTGCTTGGCCTGCTCAGGATGGCCTTTGGCCCACTCAGCTTTCTCTGCATAGCGCTCAGCCACAATCTTCTTGAGTTCCTCACGGCGCTTGGCGTAAAGCTCCTGCACCTCTGGGAATATCTGGAACGGATTCTCCGGGTCAGCGCCAAGGTTCTTCATGGTCTGCACGAAGTTGTCACCGCCAAGGGGCGCACCGTGGGTGGCACAGTTCGACTCGTATGAAGAGCCATCAGCCTTGCGGGCACCCTTACCCATGACACAATGACCGATAATCAGGCTGGGGCGTTCCTTTTCTGCCTGTGCCTTCTTGATGGCCTCACGAATCTGGTCAGTGTCATTGCCATCAATCTTCTGCACATACCAGCCCCATGACTCGTACTTCTTGGCCGTGTCTTCTGAGGTGACCACTTCAGTCTTGGTAGAGAGCTGAATGTCATTGGCATCGTAGAACATGATGAGGTTATCCAGCCCCAAGTTGCCTGCAATGCGGCCGGCACCCTGCGAGATTTCCTCTTGTACACCGCCATCAGAGATGTAGGCGTAAATGGTCTGGTTCATCACGTTGCCCAGCCTTGCCTTGAGGAACTTTGCCGCAATGGCAGCGCCCACGGCAAAAGTATGACCTTGACCCAGAGGGCCGGAGGTGTTCTCGATGCCACGGGCCAGCTCACGCTCCGGGTGACCGGGAGTGACAGAGCCCCACTGGCGCAAGTTCTTCAAGTCTTCCAGCGTGTACTTGCCGATGAGGCAGAGCTGGGAATAGAGCATAGGAGCCATGTGGCCGGGGTCCAGGAAGAAGCGGTCACGCCCTTCCCACTCCGGGTTTTCGGGGTCATAGACCAGAAACTCACTATACAGGGTGTTGATGAAGTCCGCGCCACCCATGGCACCACCGGGATGGCCAGACTTGGCTTTTTCAACCATTGCGGCAGCCAGAATACGGATGTTGTCTGCTGCCTTCAGCATTACTTTGTTGTCGTTCATAATAAGTTTTAATTATTAGGTATTAAATGTAAATGATTGCTTGGAATTTGGAGTTAGTAGCTCCGCGCAATGATGACACGCGCCTTGGCGGGCAGGCCGCTCACCATGTCAACGCCGGGAGTCTGCTCTACGCCAAAGGGCACACAGCGTATGGTGGCCTGCGTTTCCTCCTTGATTTTTGCCTCAGTCTCAGCCGTACCATCCCAGTGGCAGAGGAAGAAGCCGCCATCTTTGACACGCTCCTTGAACTCTTCATAGTTGTCGCACTCATAGATTCTGGAGTCGCGGTAAGCCTTGGCCTTCTCGAAGATGCTCTTCTGGATATCCTCTAACAGCGCCTCTACGTGTTCGACGATGCCGGCAATCGGGCGCGTTTCCTTCTCCAGCGTGTCGCGGCGCATCACTTCTATCGTGCCGTTCTCCAGGTCGCGCGCTCCCAGCACCAGACGTACAGGCACGCCTTTCAGCTCATAGTCGGCAAACTTGAAGCCCGGGCGCTTGTTGTCAGCATCATCAAACTTGACACTGATGCCCTTCGCACGCAGCGCTTCGATGATGGGCTGCACTTCTTGGTTGACTTGCTCCAGCTGCTCGGGCTTGGTAGCAATGGGTATGATGACCACCTGGATGGGGGCCAGCCGCGGAGGCAGCACCAGACCGTTGTCATCAGAGTGGGTCATAATCAGGGCGCCAATCAGTCGGGTGGAAACGCCCCACGAGGTGGCCCAGACATATTCGGGCTTGTTCTCCTTATTTAGATAGGTTACATCGAATGCCTTGGCGAAGTTCTGGCCGAGGAAGTGCGACGTGCCGCTTTGCAGAGCCTTGCCATCTTGCATCATGGCCTCAATCGTATAGGTGTCCAGTGCGCCGGCGAAGCGTTCTGTCTCGCTCTTCACGCCTTGCACGACGGGCACTGCCATCCATTCCTCGGCAAACTTGGCATAGACCTTCAGCATCTTCTTTGCCTCTTCCTCAGCTTCTTCGCGGGTGGCGTGGGCCGTGTGGCCTTCTTGCCACAGGAACTCCGAGGTGCGCAGGAAAGGCCGTGTGCGCATTTCCCAGCGCATGACGTTGCACCACTGGTTGCACATCAGCGGCAGGTCACGCCACGAGTGAATCCAGTTCTTATATGTGTTCCAGATGATGGTCTCCGAGGTGGGGCGGACTATCAGCTCCTCTTCCAGCCGCGCGGCCGGGTCTACTTCCACGCCCGACTTGTCGGCCTTGGCCCGCAGGCGGTAGTGGGTCACCACCGCACACTCCTTGGCGAAGCCCTCGACATGCTCTGCTTCGCGGCTCAGGAAGGACTTCGGTATCAGCAACGGAAAATAGGCGTTCTGCGCCCCTGTCTCCTTGAACATGCGGTCAAGCTCGTGCTGCATCTTCTCCCAGATGGCGTAGCCATAAGGTTTGATTACCATGCAGCCCCGCACTGCCGACTGTTCTGCCAAGTCGGCCTTGACGACCAAATCGTTATACCACTGGCTGTAGTTGTCAGCCCGTTTTGTTAAATCTTTTAATTCTTTTGCCATTGTTTTTAATCAATAAATCACTATTTGGGTGCAAAAATAATAAAAAAAATGGAAAATGCTTCATTTTTAGGATAAAAAGGTGTACCTTTGCATCCAGAAAATATTGTTTAACATTAAAAAACGAGAAAAAACTATGAAAAGTATGAAGACAATGGCCCTGTCGATGTGCGCTCTGATGGTGATGGCAGGATGCAACAATCTGGCAAAAGGCACAGCTATCGGCGCTGCCGGCGGTGCTGCCCTGGGCGCAATCGTAGGTAAGGTGGCTGGCAATACCGCTGTTGGTGCTGCCGTGGGTACTGCCGTGGGTGCTGGTACTGGCGCTCTTATCGGTAAGCACATGGACAAGGTGAAGAAGCAGGCCGAGGCTATCAAGAATGCCCAGGTTGAGTCTTACACTGATGCCAACGGTCTGGACGGTGTGAAGGTGACGTTTGACTCTGGCATTCTGTTCCCCTCAAGCAGCTCTACCTTGCAGGCAGCTGCCAAGACCTCTCTGACCGACTTTGCCAACAACGTGCTGAAGGTAAATGCCGACTGCGACGTGGCCGTTCAGGGATATACCGACAACACCGGCTGGAAGAACTCTACCGCAGAGCAGAGCGCCCAGAAGAACCTCGACCTCTCTCAGCAGCGCGCACAGGCTGTGACCAACTTCCTGCAGTCGTGCGGTGTCAGCTCAAACCAGATTCGTTCAACTACTGGTTTCGGCGAGGCTAACCCCGTGGCTGACAACTCTACCAAGGAGGGTCAGGCTCAGAATCGCCGTGTGGAGATTATCCTCTACGCCAGCGAGTCTATGATTAAGGCCGCCGAGGCTGGAACACTCCAGTAATACAGAACGTGAAAGGGATGTTGAAACGATTCATCCTGAAGCCCATAAAATGGATCGTGGTTGTCTTTCTGGCATCCACGATTCTTTCTGTTGTGGCACTCAGGTTCGTTCCAGTCTTCTTCACCCCCCTGATGGTTGTCCGCTGCTACCAGCAGGTGGCTGCGGGGCAGCCCCTGAAGCTCAGCCACCACTGGGTGCCGATGAGCAGAATAGCGGAAGGCATGCCGACCGCAGTCATGGCATCTGAAGATGCAAAGTTTCTCTCTCACCACGGTTTCGACTACCAGGCCATTGAGAGTGCCGCCAAGCGCAACCGCGAACACCCGGAGAAGCAGCGCCTGGGGGCTTCGACCATTTCGCAGCAGACGGCCAAGAACGTATTCCTGTGGCCGAGCCGCTCGTGGGTGCGCAAGGGCTTTGAGGTCTACTTCACCGCCCTGATAGAAACCTTCTGGTCGAAGCAGCGCATCATGGAAGTCTATCTGAACTCTATTGAGATGGGGGAGGGGATATACGGCGTAGAGGCGGTTGCCCGCGAACATTTTAACACGACCGCCGCCCAGCTCAGCGATGCCCAGTGCGCCTTAATAGCTGCCACGCTGCCAAACCCACGGCGCTTCAGCTCGAAGAATCCCAGCGCATATATCCAGAAAAGGCAGTCGCGGATTCTTCACGAAATGAAGTTTGTAAAGAAACTTCCCTGAATCAGACACGCCGCCGCAAGGTTACGCGTGCGCGCGTATATAGTGCCAATACAAACTACCTGCCCTGCACCCTCAACACCC
>JAFLSH010000207.1 GCA_022511055.1 Prevotella sp.
AGGGCAATGCTGGCGCAGAATGTGCCTTGGCTGCGGAAATGCGGGGCAGGGTCAAAGGGCTCGCGGAACAGGCCGTAGAGTGATGAGCCTGAGCCTGACATGGCTGCATAGACGGCTCCGTGAGCGTAAAGATAGTCGACAATCTCGCCCAGCTCAGGGTGCAGGGCGAAAGCGCTCACTTCGAAGTCGTTGGTCAGTCGCCCGCGCCAGGTCTCGACTGGCTGGCTGACGATGTCGCGGCAGTTCTCCAGCGGCCGGCACGGGTGTATCAGCGAGAATGCCTCGCGTGTGGAGATGGGGATGTCGGGGCGGACAATGGCCAGATGCCATCCGCTCAGGTCTAAGCTGATGGGCATCAGCCGCTCGCCTATGCCTTCGGCGTAGGCTGGCTTGGAGAGGATGAAGAAGGGGCAGTCGGCTCCCAGACGGGTGGCATAGCTGATGAGCTGAGCATCGGTGAGACCCAACGCGAACTGCTCGTTCAGCAGCCGGAGCATGTAGGCGCAGTCGCTGCTGCCGCCGCCCATGCCGGCCTGCGTAGGAATGCCTTTCCAGAGATGGGCGTGAAGCCGGGGCAGGGTGGGGAAGTCCTGTTTCAGCAGCTGATAGGCTCTGACAACCAGGTTACGCTGCTCGTCGCCGTCGATGCTGATGTTGGTTACTTTCAGGTCGCAGTCGTTGGGGCTTGGGAAACCGCCGCCCATGGGGAACACTTCCAGCGCATCGGTGACGGGTACGGGATAGAACACGGTTTCCAGGTTATGGTAACCGTCTGGGCGGCGCTCAACGATGTTGAGACCCAGGTTAATCTTGGCTATCGGGAATGTAATCATGGCTGCAAAGGTACGAAAAATAATTCGGAATTCGATGACTTATTTGATAATTATTTCGTATCTTTGCAGCCAGAAAAATCTAAGCGATATGCCAGAACAGAACAACAATAGCCGGCGCAAGCCGCGCACTCCGCAGCCTGTAGACAACACTTACGGCCACCTGCAGCCGCAGGCCACCGATGTGGAGCGTGCCGTGCTGGGCGCACTGATGATAGACAAGGATGCCTACGCTGTCGTTTGCGAGATGCTCTACCCCGAAAGTTTCTATGAGCCACGCAACCAGAAGGTCTATGCGGCCATACGCGACCTGTCGATGGCTGAGCGGCCGGTCGACATCATGACCGTAGCCGACCAGCTGGCTAAGTCGGGCGACCTTGACGACGTGGGAGGGCCGGTCTACATTGCCGAGCTGTCCTCGCGCGTGTCGTCGTCGGCCAATGTGGAATATCATGCCCGCATCATTGCGCAGAAGTTCCTGGCGCGGCAGCTCATCTCGTTTGCCAGCGACGTGGAGACGAAGGCTTTTGACGAGACCATCGACGTAGACGAACTGATGCAGCATGCGGAGGGCTCCCTCTTCGAGTTGTCGCAGAAGAACATGAAGAAGGACTACACCCAGATAGACCCTGTCATCAAGAATGCGCTTGATGTCATTCAGAAGGCGGCGGCTAACACCGACGGCTTGACGGGTGTGCCTACGGGCTATCATGAGCTTGACAAGATTACCTCGGGGTGGCAGGCTTCCGACCTGGTCATCATAGCCGGCCGACCAGCTATGGGTAAGACTTCGTTTGCGCTGTCGATGGCCAAGAATATTGCGGCAGACTACAAAGTGCCCATGGCGTTCTTCTCGCTGGAAATGTCGAATGTGCAGCTGGTAAACCGACTGATATCGAATGCCTGCGAGATTCAGGGCTCAAAGATTCTGAACGGTCAGCTGCAGCCCGACGAGTGGGATAGGCTCGACAAGCGCGTCAACTCGCTCATAGGCGCGCCGCTCTATGTTGACGACACGCCCGGCTTGTCTGTGTTCGAGCTGCGTACGAAGGCTCGTCGGCTGGTGCGCGAGCATGGGGTCAAAATTATCATGATTGACTACCTGCAGCTCATGAACGCCAATGGCATGCGTTTCTCCAGCCGACAGGAAGAGGTGTCTACCATCTCGCGCTCGCTGAAGGGGCTGGCCAAGGAACTTGATGTGCCTATACTGGCATTGTCGCAGCTGAATCGTGGCGTTGAGAGCCGTGAAGGTCTTGAAGGCAAGCGCCCGCAGCTCTCAGACCTGCGTGAGTCGGGTGCCATTGAGCAAGACGCGGACATGGTGCTGTTCGTACACCGCCCGGAGTATTATCGCATCTATCAGGATGATAACGGGCGCGATTTGCACGGCATGGCGCAAATTATCATAGCCAAGCACCGTAAGGGTGCTACGGGCGATGTGCTGCTGACGTTCAGGGGCGAGTTCACGCGATTTGAGAATCCCGAAGACACGAGCCTGGCGCCAGAGCAGGGTGAGATTCGCGGCTCCCGGCTGAATGGCGATGACGGGCAGGCCCCCTTCGTACCCGGCCAGACCGATCCCTTCGGAGGCGACCCGCTGCCTGCGCCTGGCGATGGGCTGCCGCCGTTTTAAGGTGGGAAATGAGTAGGAAAACCAAAACTTCAAAAAATATAAAGAATTATGGCAATCGTCAAACCGTTCAAAGGAATACGCCCGCCACGTGAGCTGGTGGAGCAAGTAGAGAGCCGGCCCTATGATGTGCTGGACAGTGAAGAAGCCCGCGCTGAGGCAGGCGACAACGAGAAGAGTCTGTATCACATTATCAAGCCGGAGATTGACTTTCCCGTGGGTACCAGTGAGTACGACCCGCAGGTCTATGCAAAAGCCGCCGAGAACTTCCAGAAATTTCAGGACAAGGGCTGGCTGGTGCAGGACGAGCAAGAACACTATTACATCTATGCACAGACCATGCAGGGTAAGACCCAGTATGGACTGGTAGTTTGCGCCCACACCGACGACTACATGCAAGGCAACATCAAGAAGCATGAGCTGACACGTCGCGACAAGGAAGAAGACCGCATGAAGCATGTCCGCGTGAACAATGCCAACATTGAGCCCGTGTTCTTTGCCTATCCTGACAATCAGGTGCTTGACGACCTGATTATGCGCTACGCACAGACGGAGCCAGAGTACGATTTCGTGGCTCCCATCGATGGCTTCCGCCATCAGTTCTGGGTCATCAGCAGCGAACAAGACATGCAGACCATCACCGCCGAGTTCCAGAAAATGCCCTCGCTCTATATTGCTGACGGCCATCACCGTTCTGCTGCTGCTGCGCTGGTGGGTGCTGAGAAACAGAAGGAGAATCCCAACCATACTGGTCAGGAGGAATACAATTTCTTCATGGCCGTGTGCTTCCAAGCCAGTCAGTTGACCATCCTCGACTATAACCGTGTGGTAAAAGACCTGAATGGGCTTACCTCGGAGCAGTTCCTTGAAGCCGTCAGCAAGAATTTTGTGGTGGTCGATAAGGGAACTGACCTGTATAAGCCCGCCCGGCAGCATGAGTTCTCGCTCTATCTTGACGGCCATTGGTATAGCCTCACGGCGAAAGAAGGCACTTATAATCCCAACGACCCCATCGGCGTGCTTGATGTCGACATCTCCAGCCGCCTTATCCTTGACGAGATACTCAATATCGGCGACCTGCGCTCGTCGAAGCGCATTGACTTTGTAGGCGGATTGCGTGGGCTGGGCGAGCTGAAACGGCGTGTGGACAGCGGCGAAATGCGCGCGGCCTTAGCTCTCTATCCTGTGTCCATGCAGCAAATCATGGACATTGCCGACTCTGGCAACATCATGCCTCCGAAGGCTACATGGTTTGAGCCAAAGTTGCGCTCAGGTCTGGTCATCCACAAGCTGTACTAAAGATGACCGATGAGTACAAGACCATAGCAGCTACAAGCGAGGGATATTACACCGAAAAGCGGAGTAAGTTCCTCGCTTTTGCCCATCATGTGGAGACAGTCGATGAGGTGAAGGAGTTGCTGGCACAATATCGTAAGAAGTACTATGATGCCCGTCACGTGTGCTATGCCTATGTGCTTGGAGCCACCCGCTCGGAATTTCGTGCCAACGATGACGGCGAGCCGTCGTCAACGGCGGGCAAGCCTATTCTCGGACAAATCAACAGCAACGAACTGACGGACATCCTTATCGTTGTGGTACGCTATTACGGTGGAGTTAATTTGGGCACAAGCGGACTGATTGTAGCTTACCGCGAGGCTGCCGCCGATGCCATCGCTCATGCACAGGTGGACACACGTCAGGTAGAGGAGGTTATCACCTACGATTTCCCCTATGTCATGATGAACGATGTGATGCGTATTGTCAAGGAGATGCAGCCCCGCATCCTTTCCCAGACATACGACAATACTTGCCAGATACGTCTCGCTATCCGCCAGTCGGAAGCCCCGGTGTTGCAGGCAAAGCTCGATAAACTGAGTTTTTCCTGACCGTCTTGGCTCACCTTTTGCCTCATCTTCTGTGTCACGCCTTGTCATATCTCCTGTCTTGTATCTTTTTTCCCGCATCTTTCTTCGCTTTTTCTGTCGCACCTTTTCTTGCAGATTCTCTCTTATGACCTCAAAAGTAAGCATAAAGCCGGAAAAAATGCTTCGAAAATTTTGCCAAATAAAAAATAAGTCGTACCTTTGCATTCGCAAATCGCGAAGGAGAGTTGGCAGAGTGATCGATCGCGCTGGACTCGAAATCCGGTATAC
>JAFLSH010000208.1 GCA_022511055.1 Prevotella sp.
AAATAGGAATTCGTTAATCGGATTGCAAATCCTTATACTCACTCCAGCCGAATTGCAAATTCGGCTGAACCCGCGGCGCAAAACTCGCGCGTATGCGCGCATATATAGTAGCCATACAAACTGAACACCTTACACCCTCGACACCCCCAACATCCTGCCATTGTAAGTCGTTGATTATCAATGGTTATTTTTTTGCCGTTTTGGGTGTAGGGTGTCAATTCACCCTACACCTACACCCCCACCCAATGTGCAGATAGGGAGTGGTCTGTGTTTTTTCGGCTTTTGATTTCGTCTCATACCTTTGATTTTGTCTCATCCTGACTATATGTTGCTGATTCACAGATGAATGTATAAATATTCCAGTCGCTCGGATGGGTGTCGTGGGTGTTGAGGGTGTAGGGCAAGTAGTTTGTATGACTACTATACGCGCGCGTATGCGCGAAAAAAATACGAAAGATAGAAAGACAGTTTGCTAATCAACAGGGGGCTATTTTGTCAACTTGTCGTAGTCGCTTTCGCCGGCAATGACCCGTGCCTTGGATTCGTAATCCGCATTCAGGATATTGCGCCGCGGCTCATACCATCTGCAGCTGATTCCGGCAAGCGAAAGCAGCATTTGCGGTAGGCCGTCAGTCAGTAATGCCTTTTGAACAGAGGAGCTGATGGCAGAAACAATGTCCTGGTGATGCTCCCTATAGCTTTCTGAACACCATATCCAAAGAGGAACTTCAAACTCTTGTCTTGCCTGAGCAGCTGTCGGGGTTTGGAACAGGCGGCCGTGAACAGGTAGCTCGTCGTAGACCTCTTCGCCGTGGTCAGCTACGAAAATGACAATGCTTTCTTCATGTTCATACAACATTAGCAGGCTATCCAGCACCGTATCGTTATATCTGATAGCATTGTCATAGTGCATTACCGCCTGTTTGGCCTTCTCGTCGATATTCCTGTCGTCATAGGCAGCCATTGAAAATGCCGATTCTCCATGTGGATAGCGCATGGCATAGTCAAAGTGTTGTCCTATCAGGTGGATAATGTCCAGAGTGTATGGCAGACTGGCATGTTCCTTACTTTTGTACTTGCTCACCTGCTTTACCAATTCCATGTCATATTTGGTCGCCTTGTGGTTACGGTATGAGAACAACGTGTCACTGAGCGCCTTGTCTGCCAGAAAGAAGTGGCCCGCCTGATTGGTAGCTCCCTTGCGAAAGCCTCTGAGCAGATACTGGTTGGAGAAGAATCTCACCGAGTAGCCGGCACGGCGGAAAAGGATTGGGAACAGCGGATAGTCAGTGATAGGCATTTTCTGCCCATGCTCCCATAGCGAAAAAACATCCAGAAATACGTTGCTCGTGATGTTCCAAGGGGTTACCACGTCGGTGTATGGGAATAGTTCGCCGCCTGCTGCCCGCTGTTGCTGCAATGGTGTGGTTGGCAGATAGTAGCCGTAGAGTGAGGCGTGGTGCTTGTTATAGCTTTCGCCGATAATCAGCACCATGTGCGGCGAAAGGTACGAACAGCTGTCAACCTTGGCCTCGAAAGTGCTGCGTTTGATGCCGTCGAGAATGTCTGCCGAAAGATTAGAGACATAATAGGCAAAGGCCAGGCGGTGCAGTGGGGTGGGCAGAGCCTCGTGGTCGTGCCTGAAAATAAGCCCCTCGACATTCTTTGGATTCTGTTGCTGCCGGAAAAGCTGTGCATATCTGTAGATGGCAGGTATTTCACAAATTGTACATATAACCAGAACGGCCACGCCCGCAATCTTCCATGTCTTGCCTATTATTAATGGCCGCTTGCAAAAGAGGCATGCCGGGAACAGCACTGCTAACAACAATAATACCACTATGCGCCATTGACGGAAAGCATAGCCGCTGACAAACGCCGTAAGAAACTCACCCGTCTCACGCGCATCGCTCAGCAAGATATTTGTGAGCATCTGTGGGGTAATGGAACTGCCAAAATAGACTTGGCAATAGCAGTCTATAACGCAAATGCTAATTACCGCTTCGCATAGCAGCAGCCCCAAAATCCCTTGCAGGCGGTTTGGGAAAAGGCATGTCAGACAGGAAAGTAGGAATGCCGTTAAAACTGGGGTAGTAACACTATGTAATGACAGCCCGCTTTGTGGGTCTATGCACACAAAACAGGCTGCCAGAATGAAAAAGAATAGATTTCTGTGCAACAAATTCCCTACTCTTTGGTCAGCACTCCTAATAAGTAATCGTCATAGTCGCCTTCAAAAAGGAACATTTTCTTTCCTTCAATCTTAAAAAAGAGGTAATCGGATTCATCGCCAGAATAACTATCATAATAAGTGGTAATAATAATTCCTTTTGACTTACTTTCCATCTCGTATGAGAAAGAGAAAGACCCTCGTTCTTCTGTTCCATAGTATGAATCGTAATACCGCTGAGTCCATGTTCCCGTACCATTTTTCTTGAAATTCAGACTTAAATGTACGTCGTCATCAGTTGTACCAGACCATGTGCCAACAACACTACCGCTATCGCTGTCGTCATCATCACTGCTGCAAGCAACGAATCCTACACTTAGCATGGCTACCATCATTATAGCCAGCATGCTCAAAAAAATACTTTTCTGTTTCATCTTTTTTGAAAATTAAAATGAATATCCCAGTGTTATAGAAGTTGTGGAGAGCTTGGTCTTTTTGGCAATCTCTGTAAGGTCGCTGCCATAGGAAAGACCTACAAGAAGACTGTTGTTGAAACGTGCCTTAACACCTATCTGCCAACCAAGCTGGCAACGCTTCCAGGTAGCATCGCTACTACCCATGTCTTTTTTGTCAAATAGGTTAAAACTTTCATCTATAGATTCATATTCATCATTATATTCCCATTTTTGTGTTCCCGAAATGTTGTATCTAAGATTTACCCCAACAAATGGAATCAATGAAACCGAGCTGTTTGGGATTTGAAAAACGTACATCAGGTTTACAGGAATCTTAGCTGAAATAAGGTTGGTTGTGATTTTTTCTTCAGACTCCTCGTCATATCTTGAATCATAGTCGTAATACTCTTCAGTATGGTACATATATTGAAGACCAAGACCAGCCTCAACAAAAAAGGAAGAAGCCACACTAAAAGCTTGGCTATATCCTGCGGAGAAGCCTGTAAGTGACATATCGTCAGCCCCCTTCACGTCAATTTTCAATGTACTGGGATTCCATTCAGCCCAAATTGTACTCCAGCCGTCTGCGCTGGCACTTGAAGAACTTGATGACTTTACCGTGGTGTTGGTAAATTGTGCAAAAGCACTTGCACTGACAGCTAACATGGCTGTCATGGCGAAAAACTTGATACATTTCATAATAATAAAATATTTAATGATTAAAAAATAAAACTAATATGCAAAGTCCATTCTCCATACGTTGGCAGTGCCAGTGGCCGACCCGCGTTGGGAGATAAAATAGATGAAACGGCCGTCGCGGCTCCACACCGGGCTGATATCATCCGCGGCATGGTACGTCAGTTGTACGAGTTGTGTGCCGTCTACGTGGCAGGCAAATATGTCGGTGTTGAAATACTGTGTGTTCCCGTTTGTCAGCGCGTTGCTTCCAACGAATAAAATCCAACGCCCATCGGGCGAAATGCTTGGCGTGGTAAAACTGCGTGAAGGGTCACTGACTATGCACTCCTCTATCCCTGTCTGGTAGTTGACACGCCAGATTTCACCGCGCCCCTCTGCGTTTATGCGGGTACACAAGATACTATTTTTCCCAGTGGTAGGGCATGGGTTAAGCCCCTTAGTGTAGCTTGACAAGAAATTGCTGCCTACGTCATAGCTCCACACACTTGCACCGTTATTTTCCATCCTCGCAAAGAAAATGTTTTTCATGTCCGCAGAATACACAGGCGAATAGTCCTTGTTCCCGCTTGTAATCTGCCGGCAGACATAGCCGCTTGTTGCACTTGTCTGGAAAATCTGATTCAGCTTCCCGTTAGCCTCAGAAAAGCAGATGTATTTCCCGTCTGGCGAATAGGTGAAATCAAGCACAAATTGTCTGTTTGTTCGCTGAACTGATGCGCCTTGCTTGCCGATGTCCTTGATAAAAATGTTAGTCGTATTGCTTCGGGCAGACAAATAAGCCAGTTGGCTGCCGTCTATAGAGAGGTCAAGTATTCGGTTTGACAACCAGTTAATGCCATGCCCGGAACGTTTCACTTCGGGCATGCAAACATAGTCGTTGTCGGTTGTTATTTGTGTGAAGTTTGTACCAGATTCTTCATTTACTTGAACAACCGAATAGTCAACCTGGGCGGTTGCCGGTAAAACGCCAAGTGCCAAAATAAAAAGAAACCTAATTTGTTTCATTCTTCCTCGTTCTTTTTGTTAATAATTCGCAGGCAAAAAAGTAACGGGCATAAAGAATGGCGTGGCCACTCTTTGCACTTACCTTGGGGGCAAGACGTAGGAAATTTGGAACCCCCACTTGATTTAAGAATGCTCCACGCCACGAAGGCGTGTGCATAGCTGACAATCAAGTAAAGAAATGCCGTGTTCCTTGGCCTTTCCCTTTGCTTCTTAAATCGAACTATTCCAAA
>JAFLSH010000209.1 GCA_022511055.1 Prevotella sp.
TTATGTTTCAGCTGGTTATGCAGGTTTATGTGTAGTTGAGCATTTTTTCAAAAAAATGCGGCAAAAAATCAAGACGGTAATGCCATTTCCTGCTTTCGGAGAATCTTGGAACGAGTCAAAACTTTGAGATGAAATTGCTGGTACTGGCACGAAGACGCAGTTTATACTACGGTCTATATTCTCCCTCAATCATCTTGCCCACTATCAGCTTGTCGCCCGAGAGGTCTATCTCGAAAAGATGGGGAACGCGGACATAGCGCCCTGCGGCGTTCTTGTGGCTATGCACCGACATGAGCCAGCGGCCTTCGAGGGTGCGGAAAAGCATGCCGTGCCCGAAGTTGGGTGGCGTGATGGGCTGAGGCTCTTGCAGCCAGTGTCCGTTGAGCGTGCCGTCGTCAGAGTAGGCGACACCCTGTGTGTAAACATCGTCGACCCAGCTTGTCCAAATCATGCCGAGGCGTCCAGTGCCTGTGCGGAACAGATAGGGGCCGTCGGTCACCTTGTTGGGGCGGACTTTGCCGTCTTCCACCTCGCGGCTCCATGGCGACTCTGATGCACGGAACAGAACTTGCCCCGTGCCAACGGAGCCGGAGAGGTCGGGCTTCAGTTCTATCTTCTCGATGGTGCCGTTCCAGTTCTGCAGCCACTCGCCGCAATACACCATGTAGGGCTTGCCATCTGCATCGACCCAAAATGTGCCGTCAAGTGTCGGCTGCCGTTCTGGCAGATAGGTCTTGTCCGGCATGGGGCGATAGGGGCCTTCGGGCTTGTCGGCTACTAACACGTGGGAGGCGCGGCGGGGAATGATGTTGCCCCGCACGGTGTCAATCTTGATGTCGTTGTTGGTGAAGGTGGCGAAGTAGTAGTACTTGCTGTTGTACCGATGCAGCTCTGCCGCCCAGATTTGCGGCCGTGCGCCCATCCACGAGTCCGGGTCGGTCTCAGCAACGCGGTAAGGCCCTGTCCACAGGTTGAGGTCGCGGCTGGTATAGAGCATTCCGCCTGTGCCCGTCATGTAGTAAGTCCTGGTGTCCGGGTCTGCCAGAATGCACGGGTCGCTGAGGATGATGCTGTCGCGAGGCACTGTGCGCACCTGCATGCGGTTTCGGCTGCGGCGGTTGCCTTCTTGCGGAGCGGTTTTGAACACTTCCATACCCTCTTGCTGATACACCCTCACATAGTCGATTTCGTATCTCATCGGCATGGCCGCATCGTCGATAGTGCCGCCGTTGTCGCCGCCAATGGCAAGGTTGAGCAGAATGTATTGCGGCCGTGTGAAGGGGTTGATGTGCTGACCGACAGAGCCATTCACGGTCTGGCTGAGCGGGATGTCGTTGAGCAGCTCGTCATCGAGATAGATGCGGATGGCCTCGGGTGTCCAGTCCATCCTCCATGTGTGGAACTTCTCAGCCCACTGCGGGTCTTGCTCCGTGAAGTGGCTGAACGGGATGCGCTTCGAGTTCCACACGGCGTGATATGGCTGGTCGCTGCCCCATGCCGCGTTGGCCAAGATGTGGGGAACGTGGTTGACACGGTAGTACTCCATGACATCAATCTCGCCGCATGAAGGCCACGGCATGTCCTTGCCCAGCAGCCAGATGGCGGGCCATGCGCCACCGGCGGTAGGAATCCGGGCTTTCACCTCCAGCCGGCCATACAGGAAGTTGAAGGAGCGGCGGGTGGTGAGCGAGGCTGAGGTGTAGTCAATATATTCGCGCTCGGTGCGCCAGTCTGTTCTGCCCTCCCGCCTGAACAGCGGATTCTCCCGATGCTCGCGGCGCGCCTCGATGACCAGACACCCACCCTCTTGGCGGGCATTCTCGCCCTGATACCACTGGGCTTCGTGGTTGCGTACAAATCCGTTCTCCGGCTCCCATATGGCAGCATTGTATGCTCCGTCGGTGTCGAACTCTTCGCTCCACACCAGCCGCCACTCGTTCTGGGCGTGCAGCGGGGCAGGTGTCAGCCATGTTGTCAGACAGCAGAAAATGGTAAAAAAAGTGATTCTTTTCATGTTGGTTTCAGTTTTTCGCCACAAAGATAGGAAATTATTTTATATTATGCCCCATCTTCAGCCAACTTTATACACAAAAATCGCAGAGCCAATAGGAAATATGAGGTTTTTCGTTCATAATTTTTCAGAAAAATTTGCGTAGTTGCCGGAGATTATGTATCTTTGTGGCATATTAATATGAAACCACAAAACCTGACTATATGACTCGCAAGATGTTGATTTTGGCAGTAGGGTTGTTTCTGACCCTTGCCGTACATGCCAAGAAAGCGCAGCCGGATGCAGCCCTCTACGACCGATATGTCCGTTTGTTTCACACCGTCGACCCTGACAGCTCTGAAGTGTTCTACGGTCTCTCGGCACAGTTGCAGCAGTTCCATCTGCGGCGCGGCCAGCTGGAGGAATATTACAACATCCGGCGCATCGAGATACGCTACGAGGCAGACCGTGCGGAGTATCTCAAGGCCATCAAGAAAGCTAACACCATATTGGCGGACATGAAGGGCGACAAGGAGGCTGAGAAATACAGCGACATCATCTATTGCTCCTTGGGTACGACCTACATTCGCCAGGGCAACCACGAAATGGCCATCCGCTATTTCCGGGAAGCACTCAAGTACGTCACTCCCGCCGACAGCACCCGCTTCGTTCACGCCTATGCCGGCCTGGCGCATGCTTACATCACCCACCACCCCGAAAAGGCGTGGCAGCTGAATGAGCGGCTGGGAGAACTCATCAAGATGGACTCGACCTACCTGAAAGTATATCTTGCCCACAAGGTGCAGATATGCTTCTACAGAGACGACAAGGAAAACTTCCTGAAAGCGGTGAAGGAATACGAGGCGCTCATCAAGAATCCCGCATCGCCCCAATACAAATACGGCGAGAACACTATCGGCATCATGGAGAACGCCATGACCGACAGACACAATGAAGTGCTGCGCACCATGGACACGCTTTCCTCTGACGTCAGCCGGATAGACACCCGCATGCGAATCTATGAGAAGATGGGGCGGCAAGACCTGGCACTGAAAGAGGCATACAGGCGCATGGAGATTCAGGACTCGTTCAACAACGACCTGATTAACGAAAACCTGAACGAGCTGAACGAGGCGTTAGGCATCACCAAGCTACAGGAGAAGGCCGCCAAGGAGCGCGAACTCTGGATGACGGTCGTGATAGTGCTGCTGGTGATTGCCATCGCGCTGCTCGTCTCGCGCTACTTCATCCGCCGCCGCTACCAGAAGCAGGTCATGAGACAGAACGAGCAGCTGGCAATAGCCCTCGACGAGGCGAAGGAATCTGAGCGCATGAAGGCCAACTTCGTGCAGCACGTCAGTCACGAGATGCGCACCCCGCTGAACATCATCAACGGCTACACCCAGATTATCGCCGACCCCAAGTACGACCTGCCCCAAGAAGACCGCGAAACGATGTTGCAGGCCATTGAGCAGAACACCGCCGCCATGACCGCCACCATCAACGACCTGCTGGAGATTTCACACGAGACCAGCAAGGAGCGCTACCCCCGCACCAACCAGATTGTCGTCAACGACTTCTGCCGCAGCAGCATGGCGTATGCCGAACAGAAGAACAACGGCCGGCTGAAACTCGGTTTCCACTCCAGCCTGCCCGACGACTTCACCATCCTGAGCAACCACGACGGCATCGAGCGCATCCTACGGCAGTTACTGAAAAATGCCCTGAAGTTCACCGAGAAAGGCAAGGTCGAGCTGTCCGTCTATGAGTCTACCGATGGCACCAGTGTACACTTCGCCGTGACGGACACCGGCGTCGGCATACCAGAGGAGTATCACACCCAGGTGTTCGAGCAATTCTACAAGGTTGACTCCTTCAAGCAAGGTCTTGGCGTAGGGTTGCCCATGAGCCGCAAAGTGGCCATCCGTCTGGGCGGAACACTCAACATCGACAAGGACTACCATGGCGGTACGCGCATGATTCTGACGATTCCCAAAGGAACGTGAGCCTGCGGGGAGTGTAAGCCTGTGGGGAAAGTGTAGCGCTGTTCTCTGCTGGTTTGCTCTGGACTAAGGAAGATACCCTCTAACTAATATATGGCAAGAATATACGATAACATAGAAAACAAATTTGCAGAAGGGCTGCAAGGCATCATTACCAATGTGGGCGTGAAGCGTGTGGACTTCTGTGTGGGGTATTTCAATCTTCGAGATTGGAATCTCGTTGTGGAGCAGGTTGATAGCCTTGTAGGAAACTACATATATGCGTAAACTTTACTTGACTTTCCCAAAATGTGAGACGCTGTCTCACAAATTGACGTGGAGCCATTATTTTGGTACCTGCCGAAACGTGAAGAATTACAAGCCCAACTTGATACCATCTTGAATGCCACAAAAGAATAATGGCAATAACCCCAACTTACGATACGTTTAAAATTAAAACGAAATAGATACATGAACAATAATATTTTGACCGATGGCCTGACAACAGAGCTTAAAAATGCTGTGCAGACAATAAAAACGGCAATATTGCAAAGCCAATATCGTG